>NZ_JAQIBU010000236.1 GCF_027858935.1 Oleiagrimonas sp.
GCCAATGGCGCCAAGGGCGGAGGCCATGACAAGCAGTGCGCCCTCGAAGCACGCATCAGCAACGGCCCGCCCGTCGGCGTGAGCCATGACGACGAAACCGTGGAGAAGTCCATTCACGGCGCCTGCGCGAAGATGCGTTCAAGACTCGACAGCAGCATCGAGCAAAGGCGTGGGCATCAAGCATAACTACCGGGCCGGCGCTGAGTTGTCGATTCATCGAAGCACATCTGGACCCAGGTTCAGACATGCGCAAGAGAACCTGCACCGTTGACTTGTCTTCCGCTACAAAAGAGCATGACATGCGAGTACTTGTTTGGGGTGCGAAGTCCTATTGGCCTCCACCTGATCAAGCAAATGTCCTCCAGCACGCACCAAGGCCGGGCAATGATCCGCCTTGCCGAACAGAGCAAAGCCCTGCCTGCGTGAGCTGGGTGGCGACGACACCTTCGTGGCCGACCATCAAGCCGATTGCAGCCCAGCGCCAAAAGAATGCTACGCAGTCATCTTCACGACAGGCTCCGGTGCTGATACTGGTCCGGAAAAACCGATGCCGTCGGACGCGATGGCGCCATCGGCATGATCAACGCCGCCAGCGAGGCCCGCGTCGATCGCCTGATCATGATCTCGACCATGGGCGCGGATGCACCGGACAGCGGTCGGGAAACATGCAGTATTACCTTCGCCCCAAACAGACCGCTGATCGCCACATTCGCGCAAGCGGACTTGGCTACACCCATCGTCTGCTCCGGCTCGCTCACCGACGACAGCGGAACTCGGCACATCAATGCTGCCGCCGAACTGAAATCCGATCGCAGTGTGCCGCGAAATGATGTGGCTGCGGTGCTCTTGCAGGTGCTGGATGCTGCCAACACCAAGGACAAGCAATTCGAGCTGCTTGAAGGCGACATCCCATTGCAGCAGGCAGTCGCCGCACGCTGACGCGAAGCCCACACAGATACCCGGAATCATTCAACCGGGCCAAAACCAGGGTGGAAGTCGACGCTCGGGCGATGCTCCAAGCGGACTCCACTTTTGCCAAGTCAGCACGCAACATATTGATTGTAAAATGAGATTCGCCAGTTCACCTCTGAACCTGACCGCATGCACCGCGATGCATGATACGGCCACCGGCAAGCCCGCTTTCGCGTTGGCATCTCCAAACCCCTGTGGTAGAACGATGACATGACAGCGCTGCGCCTGCGCCCTGCGAGACAGTGGTTGGCCGACAGGGTCGAAACGATTTTTGGCGCCGATCCGGGTTTGGTGCGTCTGCGTACCTCCGCTCGTGCGGTCATCAGCGCCATGGTCACCATCGGGCTCGCGGTCGCGCTGTTCGGTGACGACATGCAGACCGCGCCCGCGTTTGCCGCCGGCTTCATGCTCAGTGTGTTCGGCAATGTCGCCGTTCCCGATGGCAGCATTCCGGCCAAATCGATCACGCTGGCGTTGCTCGTCGTGACGATCACGCTGGCGATCGGAGCATCCGGCGAGCTCGCAGCGCATCACTGGCTCGCCGACGGGCTGGTCCTGGTCGTTTGCGTGGGTGCCTCCATGGCCAAGATGGCGGGGCCACGCGCCATGGTTCTCGGCATGGTCGCTTTCATCGGTTCATTCATGGGTGACGTACTGCATGCCGCGCCGGCTGTGCTGCCCGAGGTTTTTGCAACGGCGGCAATCGCTGCGATGATCGTCGCGGTGCTGCGTTTCTGGTTGATGCGCGACGAGCCAACCGCACTGCTTGAACGAGTGCGTCGTCATCTGGATCGACGCGTAAGCCGCATCATCGAGGTCGTCCGCGATCTGATCGCCAGCAATGCCCATACCGGATCGTCGGATGTGGACGAACGGGACGAAAGCAGACTGCATCGGGAACTCGGCCGGCTCAATGATGCATTTCTGGTCGCCCAGAATGAATTGACGGGCGGCCGGCAAAAACCCGACAAAAAGTCACATCTGTCCTGGGACCGCTTCTTCGCTCTCGAACTGGCGGCCGAGCGGCTGGTGCGCGTGGCGCGGGATCAGGGCGACGCGGCGAGCAACGAGCGTGCCTGTGCGCGGCTTGATGATCTCAACCAGGCGCTCATCAACAACTGTCCGTTGCCCCGGCGATCATATGATCTTGACGGACCCCTGCTGCGCTCGATCGATGCGCTGATCGCCGCCCTTGATCGTGGCGATCAGACTGGACCTTCGATCCACCAGACCGAACCGGAAATTTTTGACTGATGGCGGTACGGCTGTTCGAGCGCGTTGAAATCCGCCAGACGATCCAGGTCGCTGTCGCCGCGACGCTGGCGATCACCGCCGGGACGTTGATCTCGGGACATCGCTGGTATTGGGCGTTGATTGCCGCCTTCATCGTCAGTATCGGCGTCGGTTCCAGCGGCGAAGCACTGATCAAGGGACTGCAGCGGCTCTCCGGTACGCTCGCCGGAGTTCTGGTCGGGATCGGCCTGGCTGTCCTGCTGTCGGGGCACGTGATGCTGTCGGCGGCGCTGGCGCTGCTGTTCGTGTTCCTCGCCTTCTATGCCTTCCAGGTGGCGTACGGAACCATGATCTTCTTCATCACGCTGATGCTGGCGTTGCTGTTCAGCATGATCGGCCAGTTCAGTCCCGAGCTTCTCTGGCTTCGTCTTGAGGAAACTGCCGTGGGAAGCGTGATCGGGATTCTGGCAACTACGCTGGTACTGCCAGTCAGGCAGAGCAAGGGCTTTGCCGATGAATTGCACGTCTTTCTCGACGCCCTGGGTGATGCGATCAGCGCCACCTCGCAAGACCCCGAAGGGGGGCGAGACGATGATCCAAACCAGCGCATGCAAAAGGCGGTGCAGGATCTGCGCAACGCAGTCGGGGCGATCAAACGCGGCTGGCTGCCGCTGGTCGACCGACGCTATCTGCTGGTCGTGCGCGCGACCATGCGCTGCGCCTATCTGGCGCGCGAAGCCAAAAGCACACGCATGCTGTCTTCCTCGGCCATTGACGCGCTGGGCGATCGTATCGTTCGCCTGTGCGCCCTGGTCGACGAAGAGCGCAGCTATGAGCGACCGGTCAACGATGATTGCGGTGACGACGAACTGGTCCAGGCCCTGCTGGATGCATTGGACCTGCTCGCCAACCGCTACGCCGCGACCAAGCGTCAACGGGCGCCCCGGTTCCGACTCGCGCACCGATAGTCAGCGAAACAGATGAAATCGTCGACCGACACGCCCATGACCTTGGTATGGCGCTTGGCAAACTCCGGCGCAAGCTCGGCCACCAGTTCAAATTCGGTCGTAGCCACCGGAGTGAAGTCTCTCGGATGCGAGAAGACAATGGCGTAGCGGTCGCCTATTCAGTCATACCGGATCAACGTCCCTGCGGTCGACTCAGTCGTGAAATTCGGTGCGATTTCTGCGCTTCTCAGGATACAAACTGCCCAGCTACCCCGGCTTGCGCCCTGATGCCGGCAAGGATCAGGTCAGGATTCAGGGCCGGGTCCGCCTTGCAGAAATACTCCAATCCATAGCCTTGGCTGGACTATTTTCATCCGAGGAAAATGCAGTGATCTGGCCCCGTTTCAGACTGAACGACACAACAGTGCCGCGGGTTGACGTTCGCCCCAGGAAAAGCCGCGTGTGTTTTGCTGCAGTCACAATCGCTGCGCCAGTCCTGCATGGAATACCCCGCCGCTCCGCAGACACTGGTCCAGATACGCCCGAAACTGCCCAATGAAAGCGACCCCCGCATCTTCGGTGCATGGTTGCCAAGACCTTAGCAATGCGCCACTGAAAGACATCCAGAAGGCCCTGCACGAAGGCTGATCCAGCCTTGGCTTTCCGGCCCGTTTGCGCACAACGGCCCTACGTATCCAGGAGCACGCCATGCAGATACAGCTCAACACCGACGATCACATCCAGGGAGGTGAAGCGCTGGAAGCCCGCGTCGACAGCCTCATCACGCAGCATCTTGAGCGCTTCTTTCCCTACCTGACGCGC
>NZ_JAQIBU010000246.1 GCF_027858935.1 Oleiagrimonas sp.
ACGCCCTGCCCAATCTGTGTCGCTGCGGCAGCCAGCCACGCATCCGTCGCGCGATCCATCGCGCTGCCCGTCAACTCAGGGGATCAAGCACGTGAGTCTGCGCGTTCGTCTGTCACGCCGACGCTTCCTGCAAGTCATGGCCGGTACTGCCGGCGCCCTGGTCGTTGGCATCGGAAGCCTGCGCGCACAGGATGCGGACATCCCGCTGCAACTGCTCGGCGACGATCTGACCCGTCTGGGACCCTATATCCGCATCGAGTCGGACGGGCGCACCGTGATCGGTGCCCGCGATCCGGATTGCGGCGAAGGCACGCACACATCACTGCCACGGATCATCGCCGACGAGTTGGACGCCGACTGGAATCGAGTCGAAGTCGTGTCGCTGGGACCGGAGCTGATCCACGAGAACGACACCACGCAGTGGCGCTACGGACACCAGCGCAGCGGCGACAGCACCAGCATACCGGCGGCCTGGGAGGACCTGCGCCAGGCCGGAGCCCTGGCGCGCTGGCTGCTGCTGCAGGCAGCGGCGCAGCGCAGCAAGGTCAACGCGTCGAATCTAAGCTGCATCCGGGGCACGATACGCACGCCCGACGGTCGCAGCTATGGCTACGGCGACCTGGTCAAGGCCGCGCTCAAACAGGCCCCGCCGCAGGCGCCATTGCAGCTGAAGACGCCCGACCAGTATCGCCTGATCGGCCATCCCGCAGGCGACGTGAACGCGGCAGACTTGGTCACCGGCCGCATGCATTTTGCCATCGACCAGTACATGGCCGAGGCGCTGACGGCAGTGCTGGTGCACTGCCCGTGGCCGGACGGTCGGCTGGACCGCATCGACACCCGCGCGACCCTTGCCGTCCCGGGCGTGAAGCGGGTGCTGCAGCTCCAGCCGGAGCCCGGCCAGCCGCTTGGCACCACGCCTCTGGCGGCATCTGTGGCGGTGCTGGCCGAAGACACCTGGTCTGCGCTGCGCGGCCGCGACGCGCTGGAGATCAAGTGGGAACCCGGCAAGGATGCAGGCGCTTCCAGCGATCAGTTCAACCAGATCGCCAGGAATCTACTCGAAAGCCAGTCCGAACCCACGCGCCGGATCCGCGAGGATGGTGACTACAAGGATGCAGCCAAGCATGCGGCACACACCATCGATGCGCTGTTCACGCAACCCTTCCAGGCCCATGTAACCGCCGAACCGATGAACTGCCTTGTGCGCATCGGCACCGATCACGCGACCGTGGTGGTGCCGACCCAGGCACCGCAGCAGGCACTTGCCGTGGTCCAGCGATTGACCGGTCTGGACGCATCGCGCATCGACATCCAGATACCGCGCACCGGCGGCGGTTTTGGCCGCAGGATGGACCATGACTACCTCGCCGAGGCGGTGATGCTGGCCAAGGCCGCGCGCACCCCGGTCAAACTGATGTGGACCCGCGACCAGGACATCCGGCACGATGTCTATCGTCCCGGGGCGATCCACCGGATGCAGGCCCTGCTTGACCGCCGCAAACGGATCGTCGGGTGGAGCGTGCGCAAGGCAAGCGCCTCGGCCCTTGCGGGACGCGACGTGCCGGCCGACCAGATCTGGACCTCCGAGGCCTCCCCGGCCGCCCTTCCCGGCGGCCTGGTGGCGAACTTCAGCTCGGCCTGGTACGAACTGGACAGCATCCTGCCGCGCGGAGCCAACCGTGGCGGTTCCGACGTCGTCGATGCCTTTGCCACGCAGATGTTCATCGACGTGATCGCGCGGGACATGCGCCGGGATCCACTGGAACTTCGCATGGAGCTTCTGGGCGAAGCCCGGTCCCTTCCGGTACCCGGAACGGATCGGCTGATCGATACCGGGCGTCTGGCCAATGTATTGCAACAGGTCGCGGCACGCATCGAGTGGTCGCGACGACGCAGCAACGGACACGGACTGGGCATCGCCTTCCATCAGATGGACGGCGCGTACTGCGCGCACGCATTCGAATCCTCGGTACGTGGCAGCACCCTGACCATCCACCGCGCCGTATGTGCCGTGGATGTGGGTCGCGTGGTGAATCCACTGGGGCTCGAGGCCCAGGTCACCGGCGCGACCCTGGATGCTGTATCCACGGCTCTTGGCCAGGCCATCACCCTGCGGAACGGCCGGGTGCAGCAGCATGATTTCAAGGATTATCCGCTGGCGCACATGGCACAGCTTCCGAATACGGTGGAGGTGATCGTCGTGCCATCCGACGACACGCCCACCGGCGCCAGCGAACTGGCCATGCCGTCCGCGGCCCCCGCCCTTGCCAGTTCGGTCGCTGCCGCGACCACGGTGCACATCCGCCGCCTGCCGCTGATGAAGGAATTGATGCGCAAGCTCTGAATCGGTGAGGGGCGTCAGTGAAGCAAGCCGCCCGCGCCGGATTTCGGCGCGTCCGGCCCACAGCCCGGAGGCAGCGGACCTCCCGCCACGCGCGCGGTCGCGCACTCGACCGACTGCAGCGAGGATTCCGGCGCCGAGTCAGGACGGGCCGGCTCCTGCGAGGATGCACCCAGACCCGGCACCAGCGGCTTGGCCGGCGCCATGTCCAGGCGTCGGTCATCGGCATTGGTCGGTGGCGGTTGCGGCGGATCCGGAGCGCAGCCAAAACCGAGCAACCAACCGCCGCAGTGGAGCCGCACACCGCGTCCCATGTCGATGGTCTTGTGGAAGCTGGTCACGTCCACCAGGTCCTGCAGCCAGCGGGTCAGCAGGCCCTGGTTGTCAGGGGCCCAGTACTTGTCGAAGATCGTGGGCTTGTAGTGAAACCCCTTGTAGTGGCGAGTCATCACGTTTGAATTGCCTTGCGGCATGCGCTTGATGAAATCGGGTACGCCGTCAGGACGGCCCTTGCCGGCCTGCCCCGGGCCCGTGGCGGGATTGCTGAAACGGTCATCGTGGGACTGCGCCCAGGACGCGGTGTCCGGAACCTGCGCCAGTTGCGGTCGCGGCGTTTTCACGGGGGCCGGCGGCACCACCGATGAGACCTGCGCCGGGATGCTCGCCTGCGTCTGGAATTCGGGCACCGACTCCAGCCCGGTGGTTGCGCCGAGTTCGATCCTGGGCCCCTTGTGCGGTGCACCGGGAACTTCGGGGAGGCCCGGCTGCTGTAACGCCGTCGGCGGGATCTGGACTGGCTCTGGCGGAACAGCGACGGTCTCGGGTGGGGTCGCAGCGATCTGCTGGCGGGGCTGCATGGTTTCAGTATCGATCCGCGGTAACGCCGGCGACGGCTGCGGCGTCACCTTGACGGCAGCCTGCACATGCGTGGCTGCAGGCCCGGAGACATCGACATCAACGGCCAGCCCGGGCATCTCCACCTGGGGCCTGGCAGCGGGAAGGTCCACCGCTGGGGCGACCGGTTCCGGAACAATGGCCTGAACCGTGGACGGTGTGTTGATCTGGATCTTCGGCGGCGGTACAGCCATCGGCGAAGTTTCCATCACCACGCGAGGCGGTGGCGGTTTGGGCAAGGCCTTGGCCACTGAAGGCACCTTGGGCAGTGCCAAGGGCTTGGACGCCGGGGCAGGTTCGGGTTTCGCCGCATGCGTGGTTTTGGACACGGCAGGCGGCTTGGCAGGGGTTGGCAGTGGCTTCACATCCGGCGTGGCGGGGATCGGTGCAGGCGGGCTCGCAGGCTTGACCTTGACGCGACGCCGTACCGGTAGCGGTTTGGGCACGGATGCAAGCACCGGCGCGCGCGCCATGGGCCTGCTCACAACGCGCTTGCGCACGGGCTTGGGCGCTCGCGGCTGCGGCGGAACCGGGGGCGGGACCGGCGTCGCCGGAGGCCCGGATTCAATGAAACGCACCTGGATGGCGTTGTCCACGCCGCGGGGCATCGGTTCATCGCTGGGCTGTGGGCGGACCATCATCATGGCCACCAGCACCACGGCGTGAACCAGCAATGAAAGCACCCAGGACACCACGCTCAACCCCACCTGCCGCGGCGGCTTTCGCCAACGCATCTGATGAAGCATCAACCGCGTGGTGCGATTGAATGAACCCATGCCGGTCGCGATCGATCGCCGGGACATCGGCTCCCAGCGGTGATGCTCGGCAATCGGGATGTGTACATAACCCAGCGATTTCATGCGCGCACACCCGGCCCCACCGGCGACATGCCGTTTCTGGATCCCTGGGTGATCGCGTTGCTCGGCATGCGGCTTGCCTTCAGCTCGTGCATGGGATTCGTGGGTTGGGGCCTTGTGCGAAGGCAAACCTTAGCAGCGCATGGGTGCGGCGGCAGCCCCGCCATCACCAAAGTGACGCAGGCAGGCCATGCCTGGCGACGCACCAGTCATGCCTGCCTGCTGGGTTCGATGTCCCGACAGGGATCAAGTTCCCTGCCTGCGAACCTTACTCCTCTGGCCACACCCGTTCATGCACCCGCACGCGCATGAAGCGCCCGGGGGGATGGTCGCGGCGTGTGCGCAACACGCGCCCGTGGAACCAGTAGGACACGGCATAGGCCACCACGCGATCACCGGCATAGTAGGAACGCATATGGCAGCGTCGCTGATAGGCTCTGCGCGCGTACACTCGGCGGCCTTCGCCCGGAGTACTTTCGTGTCCGATCGCACCACCCACGACGGCACCGGCGATGGTCGCCGCGCGACGACCGTCCCCTTTGCCGACAGTATTCCCCAGGGCTCCGCCGATGACCGCCCCCAAAACCGTGGCTGCTGCCTGACGCTGTCCACCGACCACGGTGCGCTCCTCGATCGGCACCATGCGACATACACGCTCACGCGCATAAATCGGATCGTGGATCGGCCTGACGTCCAGGACCCGAACATAGGCGATGTCGTCATGCCGATCTCCGCGTTCGTCGTGGCCGCGGGCCCACGGTGGATCGGCCAGCACCACGGTGCTGGCGACGAGCGCAGTGATCAGGGTCAGACTTGCGATCAGTTGTTTCATGGCGCGGCTCCTGCACGGTGGTTCGAATGGTATTTTCCTGGCCGGCCTTGAATCGCTCTTTAACCGCTGGAAACAGCCGGTCAACCGATTGCGACGTGACGCGTTTCCGCGCCCCACTTGACCTCGGACTGCAAACAGGGAAGGCTTGGCAAGCTACCGCCATGACCGCCCGCCAAGCGCCTTGCGCCGAGGCGGAGAGCATTCCCAAGCGGACGACCATGACGGCCTCTTTCGCAACCTCGAAGGGAGGCAGGTCATGTCCCGCACACCTGAAAAGATCCGCAACATCGCCTTGGCAGGCCATGCCGGCGCCGGCAAAACCACGTTGTTCGAAGCCCTGCTGCTGGCCGGCGCACGCATCAACTCGGCAGGAAGCATCGAACGCGGCACCACCGTGTCCGACTTCGACCCGCTTGAACGCGAGCAACGGCACTCGATCGACACGTCTCTGGCCAGCATCGATCGCGACGCCTGCCGCATCCAGCTGATCGACACCCCCGGTTACGCCGATTTTCGCGGCCCGACGCTTTCGGCCATGAACGCGGTGGAAACCATGGCCGTCGTGGTGCATGCCGCGTCCGGCATCGAGCACGGCACGCGGCGCATGATGCAGTACGCAAGTCAGCGCAAGTTGGCGCGTGTCCTGGTGGTCAACGGCATCGATCAGGTCGACGGGTCGCTTGGTGACCTGGTGACGGAGCTGCGTGAGGTATTCGGCTCCGAATGCCTGCCGGTGAACCTGCCCTCCGGGCATGCAGCGAAGGTCCTGGACTGTTTCTTCCATGCCGAGGGCGAGACCGACTTTTCCTCCTTGGCCGAAGCCCATCGACAGATCCTGGACCAGGTGGTGGAGATCGATGAGACCGTGATGGCGCACTACCTGGACAACGGCGAGACGTCGATGGATCGCGGGGAATTGCACAACGCTTTTGAACAATGCCTGCGCGAAGGCCACCTGGTACCGATCTGCTTTGTCAGCGCGCGCACCGGCGTGGGGATCCCGGAGTTTCTGGAACTGGCCGAGCGCCTGTTGCCAAATCCGGCCGAAGGCAACCCACCGCCGTTTACGCGTCGCTTGGACCAGGATCAGGTCCCGGTGGAAACCACCCCGGACCCCGACCGGCATGTGCTGGCCGACGTGTTCAAGATCGTCAACGACCCGTTCGTCGGCAAGCTCAGCGTGTTCCGCGTGCACCAGGGCACCGTGCGCAAGGACTCGCAGTTGTTCATCGACGACGGGCGCAAGCCGTTCAAGGTCGGGCACCTGTTCCGGCTCGAAGGCAAAGACCACGTGGAGATCGAGATGGCTGGACCCGGCGAAATCGCGGCCGTGGCCAAGGTCGAGGACATCCATTACGGGGCGGTGCTGCATGACGCCGAGGCCGACCAGCACATCCAGCTGACCCCACTGGACCTTCCGCAACCCATGTTCGCGCTGGCGGTCGAGCCGTCCCGCAAGGGTCAGGAGCAAAAGCTGGCGCAAGCCATGCAGCGCCTGTGCGAGGAAGACCCATGCCTGCGGGTGGAACACCAAAAGGAGCTCAACCAGACGGTGCTACGTGGCCTTGGTCACCTGCACCTTGATGTGATGCTGGCCCGCATGAAGCTGCGCTATGGCGTGGACGTCAAGACGTGCCCGCCGCGAATCGCCTACCGCGAAACCATCCACAACAGCGCCGAGGGTCACTACCGGCACAAGAAGCAGACCGGCGGGGCCGGACAATTCGGCGAGGTGTATCTACGCGTGGAACCCTTGCCGCGCGGCGCAGGCTTTGAGTTCGTCGACCAGGTCAAGGGCGGCACCATCCCCGGCCAGTACCTGCCAGCGGTCGAAAAGGGCGTACGGCAGGCGATGGAAACCGGCATGCTGGCCGGTTACGCCATGCAGGACCTGCGCGTGGTGGTGCATGACGGCAAGCACCACCCGGTCGACTCCAAGGAAATCGCCTTCGTCACCGCCGGACGCAAGGCTTTCCTGGATGCTGTTGCGAAGGCCGGGCCGATGGTGCTGGAGCCGATCGTCAACGTCGAGGTGTTCATTCCCGAATCATGTGTCGGCGACATCACCGGCGCGTTGGCCGTGCGTCGTGGGCGTATCATGGGCACCCAGGTCATGCGGCGTGGCGAACTGATGATCAAGGCCCAGGTACCGCTGGCCGAACTGACCCACTACTCGACCGAACTCAAGTC
>NZ_JAQIBU010000265.1 GCF_027858935.1 Oleiagrimonas sp.
GAGGATGTCATTGCGACATTGGCCGATGCATGGGCGCGATCCACGGCGCGCATCAGCTCGCGCAGCCCCGAGCCATGCTTGGCCGAGATGAACACGCGCCGCGCCCAGGACACAAACTCCAGACGTCGATCCAGGGCACGCTGGCACTGTTCCCGGTCGTACATCTCCATGTCGTCCCATTTATTGACCGCGATGACCAGCGCCCTGCCCTCGTCCAGCACGTGGCTGATCAGCGTCAGGTCCTGTTCGGCCAGATTTTCGCGTGCGTCAATCATGACCACGCAGACCTGCGCGGCAGCAATGGCCTGCAGGGTCTTGATCACGCTGAATTTCTCGACCGCTTCCTCAACCCGGGCACGGCGGCGCATGCCGGCCGTGTCGATCAGTGTATAGGGGCGACCATCCCGCTCCAGTTTGACCTTGATCGCATCACGCGTGGTGCCCGCCTGCTCGGAAACGATGACACGCTCCTCCCCCAGGAGTCGATTGACCAGAGTGGACTTGCCGGCGTTCGGGCGACCCAGAATGGCAACGCGGGTGCCGGCGTCTTCGATATCCTCGACTTCGTCCAGCCGCTCGGGCAAAAAGGCCCGGAGTGCGTCCATCAGGGTATCGGTACCCCGGCTGTGCGCAGCTGCAAGAGGTAGTATTTCGGCAAAACCCAGCGCGGCGAAATCCGCCAGTGCCACATGCTCGTCCAGGCCGTCCGTCTTGTTGACCGCAAGCAACATGGGTTTTCCGGTCCGGCGCAGCTCACCGTGGATCGCGTGATCCTGTGCCTGCAGTCCATCCCGGGCATCGACCAGGAACACGACGACATCCGCCTCTTCGATGGCCATGCGCACCTGACGCGCGGTCAGGGCATCGAGGCCGTCCTCGACCCCGGACAAGCCACCGGTATCGACGAGGACAAACGGGACAGGACCCAGCCGGCACACGCCGTAATGACGATCCCGGGTTACGCCCGGAAGATCGACCACAAGGGCGTCACGACTTCGCGTGAGGACGTTGAACAGGGTCGACTTTCCCACATTGGGGCGTCCGACCAGTGCGACGACGGGGAGCATGATTATGCAATTCCTCGAAATGATGTCGTCGTCACCTGCGCGATGCCAAGCACCGCGCGCACGGGTTCAGGGCTTGGCCGAACCCAGGCGGTAGGCGGCGATATCGCCGTCGACATCCTCGACATAGACCATGGAGCCGACGACAAGTGGCTGGCTGCGAATGGCTTCATGCGAGAGGCGCTCACGTGCTGCAATCTTGCCATTGGAAATATTCAGCCAGTGCACATAGCCCTTCAGATCACCAACAACCACGTATCTGTTCTGCACGGCCGGTGCGCTCAACCAGCGCCATTCCAGCGCATTCTGTTTCCACAGGTCGCTGCCGCTGTTCTTGTCGAACGCCCAGACATTCGACTTGTCATCCACACCCACCAGCGTGTTGCCACCGATATCAAGCGAAGTATAGGTGGAAAAGGGTCGGTGCCATCCGGGCCGGCCACTGGGACCGTTCACGGCCGTCAGTTCGCCATGGTAGGCCGATGCATAGAGCGTGGTTCCATCCAACAGGATGGACATGTCGGCATCATCCAGTCGCTGGATGTCGGTGCGGCCTTCGCCGGTGGCCAGCGGGAGGTCCCATAGCTTTTCACCATTGTCCAGACGGATGGCCACGAGCTTGCCGTCATCGGTCCCGAAAAAGACCACGCCACGCGCCACAAGCATAGGACCATTTCCACGCAGGCTCAGCGCCGGGACGCTGTCCTGGTCGTAAAGCCACTTCTGCTTTCCTGTAGCCGTGTCCAGACCATAGATGTTGCCATCGTTGGTACGAACTACAGTGATGTCGGAAAGCACGACGGGCGGGGTAATGACCTCGGCAGAGACTGTGGTCTTCCAGCGTTGCTTGCCGGTCTTGGCGTCAAGGCCATAGACATGGCCGTCCAGCGTACCGATGGCGACTGTGCCTTTGCCTACGCCGGGTCCTCCGGAGTACTGGGTATCCTTGGGATGCTTGTCCTTGCCCCAGCCAAACCAGCCGCGCCCCTCACTTTTCTTGCGCCAAAGCGTCTTTCCGGTGGTCGCGTCCAGCGCCTCGATGACACCATCGGTGCCGGCTGCATACAACACGCCATCCGCATAGGCCGGGCGCATGCGCACACCGGAATTCGAGGCACCGTTGCCAACCTGTGTTTCCCAGACCTTGTGGACAGACACCGTGGGTGTGATGTCGGTCAATGCCTTGGGTGGCTGGATATTGCTGTCTTTGTTCGAATGACAGGCAGCCAGTGCGAAAAGTGTGACGGCGGCGGTCAGGAGAATTCGTTTCATGCGCCCTGCTTCCTGGCCGGAGCCAGATTTTCGAGTTTCATGCGCACGCTGTTGTATTGCGGCGCATCCTTGCCAAATGCATCCAGCGCGGCCTGATAGGCCTTGCGGGCTTCAGCATTGCGTCCAAGCTTGACCAGTACATCGCCGCGCAGTTCCCCACGCAGGGCGTCATAGTCCCCTGCAGGGATAGCGGAGAGAACTGCCAGTGCCTGTTTGGATTCCCCGCGGGCCAGCTCGACACGGGCCAGACGCATGGATACCAGCGACTTCAGTGCACCATGTTCGCCATCCGCATGGGCTTGAGCCCACTTCAGCGAAGACTCGGCCGCCTCAAGTTTGCCGTTTTGCGCATCATCGGCCGCGCGCTCCGAGGCGGCAAAGACCGCATAGGCAGAGTCCGGATGCGCCTTGAGCAACACCTCGACCATGCCGTCGGCCTGGGAGGCCTTGCCGGAAGCGTAGGCATTGGTCAATGCGTTGAATTGAGCCGCCGCGTCGGCACGGCTTTTGACCTGGTGCGCGCGCCATTGCCGATACCCGAAAATGAGCACCAGACCGAGCACAATGCCCACCACGATGGATATGCCGTTTTCACGCAGCCATTGCTGCAGACGTTCGCTCTGTTCGTAATCGTCGTATGCGTCGAAAGCCATGCGTTCACCTGTTCAAGCCACATCCCGGGATGACGCGGACGTGCGTCAGGGGTTCCGGAATGTCGACGGGTTGAGTCTTGCCGGCCGCTGCTGCGGCGAAACTCTGAAAGAATAACCGATGCGCGCAGGTTGCGATACCGGTGTGACGTTCATGCAGCGGGATCCACAAGCAGCGGTTGCCTCATGGAAAGGCACTGCGTGGAAACCTGGATACGATGATTTCAAGCTGCCCCGCGGCGGGGACACGGATGCCGTTCAGCCTTTGAAAGGCAAGATCTTGCCGTCCATGGCGATACTGAAATGTGCAATATTCCCGTGCTTGTACGGTCCCAGTTCCAGTGGCTTTCCATCCAGCACGATGTGCGCGCCGTCGGCATTGCCGATGCGTACGTTCAGGGGGCTGCTGCTGGTGAAGGATTTGTGTGTTCCGGCGGGAAGGAGTGCGTATTCAAGCCGGTTGCCCGTGTTGTCGACGATTTCGACCCAGCTTGCATCGCTGAGATCAAGCGTCATCTGGTTACTGTTGCCCGTGTGTGGCGCGGGAATCTGCTTGGCGGGCTTTACAGAGGGGGGGCTGATGCCGGACTGTTCCATCGCGCTGAAAGGGGCCATCGAGGCCATCAAAGGCTTTTCGGCCTTGGGTGGCTTGGGTTTGGACGCGGTACTGCCTGCCTCGAAAGACAGTCCGCCGCTGTTCAATGCAGCAGAATCGGCCCCAACGGGCGCCGCATCGAGAGGCGTGAGATTGGCGACATCGCGCTTCAGTACACCGTTCAGCCCCAACCAGATCAAGGGAACAACAATGACGCCCGTGAGTACGAGATAGGTCAACGCGCTGGAATAACGAGCGAGCGTGCGCTGCCACCAGGGCTGATTCTGTGTCGTGACAAGTACCGGTTGACGCATCTGCAGATTTTGCAGATGACCTCGAATCGTCGTTTCCTCGATCCCCAGGTAACTGGCGTATTTGTCCAGATAACTGCGAAGGTAGATCGAGTAGTCGATACCCTCGTAACTGTCCTCCTCCAGTCTTTTCAGCAGCCTCGTCGGCAGGTGGAGTGTCTGGCCGCACGACTGGATGTCCAGTCCTTGTTCGTCGCGGGCTTTGCGCAGCAGTGTCCCGAAGGTCTCCAACTGCTGCTTGTCCGAGGCGGTCAACGGAGCTTGGACTACCAGCGGCTCATGCGTATGGGCATTGCTGAAATGCTCGAAGGGAGCATGAATCGCTTCTTGATGCGTACCCGCCGCATTTTGCCTGGACTCATCATGATTCATGATTGTGGTTTGGTGTCGATGGACTGCGCCTGATCCGAATCCGGGAATTTGGCCAGCAGTCGCTTGGCATAGTTCTGGGCCCCTTCCGAGTTGCCCAGACGTGTCTCGATCTTGTAGCCCAGCAGCAGGGCCGCCGGGTTGGGATGCCCGAGGGCATCAAAACGCTGGATATAGGCACGCGCCTGAAACGCCTTGCCTTCATGCAACAGAACCATGGCCATCTGGTTCAAAGCATCCGCATTTTTCGGATTGATGGCAAGAGCTTTCCGGTAGTCCTTTTCCGCAGCCGCATAATCATCTTTCTTCAATACACATCGGCCAGCGTTGCTCCAGGCAATATCCTTGGTGTCATAGAACGGGTCTTTGGTGGCCTTGGAAAAATAGGGCAAGGCCTGATCGACCTTTCCGATTCTGCACAAAAACACGCCCAAATTGTTGTTGGTGTCGCCACTTTTGGGATCCAGTTGCTCCGCGCGTCGATAATGGACCTCCGCCTTGTCGTATTCGCCGATACGGGCGTAGACGGCGGCGATCACGGTGTGCGCCGGAGCGTAGTTGTCATCGAAATTCAGCGCCAACTGCAACTTTTCGAGGGCAAGCTTGAGCTGTCCCCGCTCAAGGTATCGCTGGCCAAGTTCGGTGTGGATGCGAGCAGCGTTCTTGCCATTGACCTTTTCCGGGGCGAGCCCATTCCCACCACTGGTGACGCATCCAGCAAGTGCAAGCAGCAACATCGCTGCGAGAAGCCAACGTTCAGGCCGCATGGGTAGCCTCCTCGACTCGTTTGCGAAACTCTGCCGATCGCCGTGTTCGGTCAAGCACCTGCCCCTTGAGTTGCCCGCATGCGGCGTCGATGTCATCGCCACGCGTGCGCCGAACCATGGCAAGAACACCGCCTTCGTTGAGGATCTGCTTGAAGCGGGCGATGGTCTCCGGGTCTGAACGTTCGTATTGCGTGCCCGGAAAGGGGTTGAACGGAATCAGGTTGACCTTGCTCGGCAGCGTGCGCATCAGCTTGACCAGGCGCCTTGCCTGTTCGGGCTGGTCATTGATGCCCTTCATGAGGGTATATTCAAAGGTGATCGTGGCTCTTGGACGATCGCGCACGTAGCGCCGGCATGCCTCCAGCAGTTGCTTGATCGGATAGCGCTTGTTGAGCGGCACCAGGGTCGTGCGAAGCTCGTCGGTCGCAGCATGCAGTGAAACGGCCAGGGAGACGTCGGCCACTTCGGACAACTTGTCGATCTGCGGCACCAGACCGGATGTGGAAAGCGTCACGCGCTTGCTGGCCAGACCGAAGCCGAGATCGTCGCGCATCAGGTTCATCGCCGCGACGACGTTGTCGAAGTTCATCAGTGGTTCGCCCATGCCCATCATCACCACATTGGAGATGCGGCGCTGCTGGTGCGGAACGTTGCCCAGATACTTCGCCGCAACCCAGACCTGGCCGATGATCTCGGCGGTCGACAGGTTGCGATTGAAGCCTTGCGTGGCGGTCGAGCAGAACGTGCAGTTGAGGCCGCAACCGACCTGCGAGGACACGCACAGCGTGCCGCGGGTGGGCTCGGGGATATAGACGGTCTCGATCGCGTTTCCGCCGTTCATGCCCAGAAGCCACTTGTGCGTGCCGTCGGTCGAACCCTTCTCGACCAGCGTATTCGGCGGACCGACATAACAGACCTCGTCAAGCTTTGCGCGAAGTGACTTGCCCAGGTCCGTCATGCGTTCGAAGTCGTTTTCGAGGCGGTGGTAGATCCACTTCATGACTTGATCGGCGCGATAGGGATTTTCACCCAGACGCGAAAAAAATTCACGCAGCCCGTCGCGATCAAAATCAAGCAGGTTGGTCTTTACCGTGTCATTCACGACTTTGTTTCCGGTGCCTCAGCGTGGGCACAACTCCGTTTGGGAAAAGAAGTAGGCAATTTCATTGCGTGCGGTTTCGGAAGCATCCGATCCGTGCACGGCATTGGCATCGATACTGTCGGCGAAGTCGGCGCGGATCGTTCCTGCGGCGGCTTCCTTTGGATTGGTCGCTCCCATCAGTTCCCGGTTGAGGGCGATTGCGTTGTCGCCTTCCAGCACCTGGACCATCACCGGGCCCGAGATCATGAACTCCACCAGCGCGCCGTAGAACGGGCGTTCGCGATGCACCGCATAAAAACCTTCGGCCTCGCTGCGCGAGAGGTGCTTCATCCTCGCGGCTACAATTTTCAGTCCGGCCTGCTCGAAGCGGCTGTAGATCTGGCCGATCACGTTCTTGGCGACCGCGTCGGGTTTGATAATCGAGAGAGTGCGCTCCAGCGCCATACTGTTTTGCTCCGGGTGTCTGGGTGAACGAAAAAACATATCCTCGGACGGACTCTCCGCGAGCCCGTCCGGTCCAAGCCACCCCGGTAAATACTGCGGGATATGGCATTGTCCAAGCTTGACAGAATCCAGCCCAATCGCAAGCCCCAGCCTGTTTATGAGCGACCTTTCAAGGCCCGGATCACAGGTTTGACCTTCGACCATCGGCAGCCTATGATTCAAACGGTCGTTTGAGACGCGTGCGTCCTCAACCTGAGCATCCCAACGTGCCTTCAACCCAGTTTTCAACCAAGCTGCGCATCCTTGAGGCTGCCGAAACCTTGTTTGCCCGTCATGGATTTGCAGGCGCGTCCCTGCGTCAGGTGACTTCCGCCGCCAACGTCAACCTGGCCGCGGTGAACTATCACTTCGGATCCAAAGACAAGCTGATCGAGGAAGTGTTCCGCAGACGACTGGACCAGTTGAATGACCGCCGACTGAAGGCATTGCAAGAACTGGATGCACACGCATCGCTGGAGGACGTACTCGCGGCGTTCATTCGCCCTGCCCTTGAGCTGACCCACGAAAGCGATGCCGGAGGGGCCTTTGTGCGGGTGCTGGCACGCGCCTATGCCGAGCACAACGATCGTTTACGTCGATTTCTGTCGGAAAACTACGGTCACGTCATCCGGCAGTTTGCCCATGTACTCGCCGATCTGCTTCCGGACCTTGGCAAGGAAGAGCTGTACTGGCGCATTGACATCGTGTCCGGTGCCCTGACCTACGCGATGGCCGATTTCGGCATCATCCAGCGTCGCGAAGGCGTCACCGAGAACCAGCATCGTGAACAGGCGGTGGATCATCTGATCCGATTCGCAGCTGCCGGCCTGCGCGCCTGAAACAAGACACCATCCCGCGCATGGCGGCCCCGGTCTGCGATGCGTGCACATCACTTTTGATTGGAGATTGGCATGACCAACAAACCGCTACGCATCCGCAAGGCCGCGGTGCTCGGCGCTGGCGTCATGGGCGCGCAGATCGCCGCGCACCTGACCAATGCAGGCGTCGAGACCGTACTGTTCGACCTGCCCGCAAAGCAGGGACCCAAAAACAGCATTGCCGTGAAAGCCATCAAGCAACTGGGGAAACTCAAGCCCGCGCCGTTGGGCGAGCCGTCCCTGGCTGGGGCCATCCTCCCAGCCGACTACGAGGAGCACCTCGACCAGCTGGCTGACTGCGACCTGGTCATCGAGGCCATCGCCGAGCGCATGGACTGGAAGCTGGACCTGTACCGCAAGGTGGCCAAGGACCTTCCCGATCATGCCGTCATCGCCTCCAACACCTCGGGCCTGTCGATCAACACCCTTGCCGATGCCTTGCCGGAGAACCTGCGCCACCGTTTTTGCGGCGTGCACTTCTTCAACCCGCCGCGCTACATGCACCTGGTCGAGCTGATCCCCAACAAGGCCACCGATTCCGGAATACTGGAAGGCCTGGAAGCCTTTCTCACCAGTACCCTGGGCAAGGGAGTGGTCTATGCACGCGATACGCCCAACTTCATTGGCAACCGCATCGGTGTGTTCTCGATGCTCGCGGCGATGCACCACACCACGGCATGCGGACTCGGCTTCGATGCCGCCGACGCCCTCACCGGCCCGGCCATCGGCCGGCCCAAGAGTGCAACCTACCGCACCGCGGACGTGGTTGGTCTGGACACCATGGCGCATGTCATCCAGACCATGGCCGACACCCTTCCCGATGACCCGTGGCACCGCTACTTCAAGGCTCCCGATTGGCTGGTCGCCCTGATCGAAAAGGGTGCGCTGGGCCAGAAGAGCGGTGCGGGCTTCTACCGCAAGAACGGCAAGGCGATCGAGGTGCTGGACCTCGAGGCGCAGCAGTACCGCGTTTCGGAACAGAAAGCCTCCGGCGAGGTCGCCGAGATCCTCAAGCTCAGGGATCCCTCCGAAAAGTTCGGCAAACTGCGCGAGAGCGAGGATCCGCAGGCGAAGTTCCTGTGGGCCTGCTTCAGGGACCTGTTCCATTACAGTGCCTACCATCTGGCTGATATCGCCGAGACGGCTCGTGACGTCGACTTCGCCATTCGTTGGGGCTACGGCTGGAAGCTGGGCCCGTTCGAGACCTGGCAGTCCGCGGGTTGGCAACAGGTCGCGCAGTGGATTGCGGACGACATCAAGGCCGGCAAGGCCATGAGCGACGCGCCGCTGCCGGCGTGGGTGACCGACGGTCGCCGCGGCGTGCACCATGCGGACGGCTCGTTCGCCCCCGCCCAGGGCAAGGACCTGCCGCGCTCTCAACACCCCGTCTACGCGCGCCAGATCTTCCCCGACCCGATTCTGGGCGAAAAGCAGGATCACGGTACCACTGTGTGGGAAAACGAGGGCGTGCGGCTATGGACGCTGGGCGGTGACATCGGCGTGCTCTCGTTCAAGACCAAGATGAACACGGTCAACGACGCGGTACTCGACGGCATCCAGCAGGCGTTGAAAGAGGCCGAGGCCAGGCTTCGTGGCGTGGTGATCTGGCAAACCGGCGAGCAATTCTCCGCTGGGGCCGACCTCAAGGGAGCGCTGGGCCTGATTCAGCAGGGCAAGCTGGCCGAGTTCGAGGCCATGGTGGCCAATTTCCAGGCCACCAGCATGGCCATCAAGTACTCGATGGTGCCGGTGGTCGCGGCCGTGCGCGGGCTGTGCCTGGGCGGTGGCTGCGAGTTCCAGATGCATTCGGCGCGGACCGTGGCGGCGCTGGAAAGCTACATCGGCCTGGTCGAGGCCGGTGTCGGCCTGCTGCCGGCCGGTGGCGGCCTGAAGGAGATCGCCACCCGCAGCGGTACGGCCGCGGTTGGCGACGCCTTCGACAACGTCAAACGCTACTTCGAGACGGTGGCCATGGCCAAGGTGGCCGGCTCCGCGCTCGAGGCGAAACAGTTCGGCCTGCTGCGCGCATCGGACGTGGTGGTCTTCAACAACCACGAGCTTTTGTATGTGGCGATGAACGAAGCGCACGCGCTGGCCGAGTCGGGCTACCGCCCGCCCCTGCCCGCACGTCGCATCAAGGTCGCCGGCGACACCGGCACGGCCACCTTCAAGGCCCAACTGGTCAACATGCTGGAGGGCTACTTCATCTCGTCGCACGATTTCGAGATCGCCAGCCGCATCGCCGACACCTTGTGCGGCGGTCAGATCGAGCGCGGCAGCGAGGTCGACGAGGCCTGGCTGCTGGAACTGGAACGCAAGCACTTCGTGGCGCTGGCGCAGATGGACAAGACCCAGGCACGCATCGAGCACACCATGAAGACCGGCAAGCCGCTGAGGAACTGAGGGCGCGGACTCAACCAACTGTTTCGTCCTTCCCTCATTCCAGGAGAACTTCCATGTCAAAACAGATCCAGGACGCCTACATCGTCGCCACCACCCGCACCCCGGTGGGCAAGGCGCCGCGCGGCGTATTCCGCAACACTCGTCCCGACGACATGCTGGCGCACGTCATTCGCGCCGCCATGGAGCAGTGTGCCGGCATTGATCCGACCCGCATCAGCGATGTGATCATCGGCTGTGCCATGCCCGAGGCCGAGCAGGGCATGAACGTGGCGCGCATCGGCGCGTTGCTTGCCGGCCTACCGGACAGCGTGCCGGGCATGACCATCAACCGCTTCTGTTCGTCCGGCGTGCAGGCAGTGGCGCTGGCCGCCGACCGCATCCGCCTGGGCGAAGCCGACCTGATGATCGCCGGCGGCACCGAATCCATGTCGATGGTGCCGATGATGGGTCACAAGGTGCAGATGAATCCGGCCATCTTCAACGACGAAAACGTGGCCATCGCCTACGGCATGGGCATCACTGCCGAGAAGGTTGCCGAAAAATGGAAAGTGACCCGCGAGCAGCAGGATGCCTTTGCGGTGGAAAGCCACCGCCGCGCCTTGGCCGCGATCGAAGCCGGCGACTTCAAGGATGAGATCACGCCCTTCCCTCTTGACGATCGCTACCCGGATCTCGCCAACGGCAGCGTGCACGAGGATCAGCGCGTGATTGATACCGACGAGGGCCCGCGTGCAGGTACCACGGCCGAGGTTTTGGCCGGCCTGCGTACGGTATTCCGCAATGACCGCTTCGGCGGCACGGTGACGGCCGGCAACTCCTCGCAGATGTCCGACGGCGCAGGCGCGGTGATCCTGGCCAGCGAGCAGGCAATCAAGGACTACGGCCTGACGCCGCTGGCGCGTTTCGTGCACTTCGACGTTGCCGGTGTACCGCCGGAGGTCATGGGCATCGGTCCCAAGGAAGCCATACCGCGCGCACTGAAGGGCGCCGGCCTGAGCCAGGACCAGATGGACTGGATCGAGCTCAACGAAGCCTTCGCCGCGCAGTCTCTGGCCGTCATGCAAGACCTCGGTCTGGACCCGGAGAAGGTCAATCCTCTGGGTGGAGCGATCGCACTGGGTCACCCGCTGGGCGCCACCGGCGCCGTGCGCGTGGCCACGCTGGTGCACGGCCTGCGTCGTCGCAAGCAGAAATACGGCATGGTCACCATGTGCATCGGCACGGGCATGGGCGCAGCGGGTATCTTCGAAGCGCTCTGACCGAGCGGCGGGCTCCTGAAACAAAACGGCACCGCAACGTTGCGGTGCCGTTTTGTCTGGATCCAAGATGATGTTCTTCGGCTCGTTGCTGATGCAGTGGAGTGCCCGGGGTGCAATCAGTCCGGGACAGCAGTCATCACGTGGAAACGTCCAATGCTGCGTTTGTCGTGCGCTCTCGACGGTTGCACCCGTCCCGATGCAGGGCAGCCGTTCGCATCAAGGCCGGTTGATCAAGCCGGCTCGATATGCCGAAGCAGCAGGCGGGCGGTTTCCCTGTCCTGCCAGTCGTTGACGGTGAGGCTGTAGGCGGCACGCAGCATCGGCATTTCCGGCAGGTCCATGTCGACGTTGAACATGACCGCGTCGATATGGGCACCGTCGCGTGGGTCGCGCAGGCGCAGGCGCAGGTGGTTGCTGCCCATGGGACGCCGTTGCAGGCATTGGAACACGTTGTCGAACAGCGGTTCCGGAAAGGCCTGGCCCCAGGGTCCGGCCAGTCGCAGCACTCGCGCCAGCGCGATATCCAGTTGGCCTTCCTCGAGTCCGCCATCAGTCCATAGCACCGACTCCAGAAGTTCCGGCTGCATGCGCTGGCGCACCACCGCTTCGAAGACCGTGGAAAAGCGCTGCAATTGTGCCTTTGGAAGGCTCAGGCCCGCAGCCATGGCGTGTCCACCAAAGGGCCCCATCAGCCCGGGATACTTCGCATCGACTTCGGCCAGCGCGTCGCGGATGTGAAAGCCGTGGATGGAGCGCGCAGAGCCGCGCAGGCTGTCACTGCCGGCCTCGGAAGGCGCAAAAGCCACCACTGGACGGTGCAATCGGTCCTTGAGTCGCGAGGCCACCAGACCGATCACGCCGGGATGCCAATCCGCGTCGTGCAGCACTACGCCCAGGCTGTCGGGGACATCCGCACCTGCCACCATGCGCTCGGCTTCGGCCACCATGCTGGCCTGAAGATGCCGCCGCTCGGCGTTGATCGAGGACAAGCGTTCGGCCAGTTCGCGGGCGCGCGCCGAATCGTCGGTAAGCAGGCATTCAACGCCCAGGGTCATGTCCTCGAGGCGGCCCGCCGCGTTCAGGCGTGGCCCCAGGGCAAAACCCATGTCCGAGGCGGTGAGCGTGTCGAGGCTGCGTCCGCTGGCCTCGGCCAGGGCCACGATGCCGGCACATGCGCGACCGCTGCGGATGCGCTTGAGCCCTTGCTCGACCAGCACGCGATTGTTGTAGTCCAGCGCCACCATGTCCGCGACCGTGCCGAGAGCGACCAGATCCAGCAAGGCGGACAGCCGGGGCTGGCGTGCCTGATCCATCTGCCCGGTCTCGCACAGGCGGCTGCGCACGGCAGCCAGCAGGTAGAACATCACCCCGACACCGGCAAGCGACTTGCTCGGGAACGGGTCTCCGTCCAGGTTCGGATTGACGATGGCGTCTGCATTGGGCAGCGTAGGCCCCGGCAGGTGATGATCGGTGATCACGACCTTGATGCCGCGCGCGCGGGCCGCATCCACACCCGCAAGACTGGCGATTCCGTTGTCCACGGTGACCAGTACATCCGGAGACTGCCGCAGTGTGCTCACCAGTGCCGGACTGAGTCCGTAACCGTGTTCGAAACGGTTGGGGACGACGTAGTCCACCTGCTTTGCACCGAGCATGCGCAGGCCACGCACGGCCACGGCCATGCCGGTGGCGCCGTCGCAGTCGTAATCCCCGGCGATCACGATGCGCTGATCCGCGGCGATGGCCCTGGCAAGCAATGCTGCAGCGCCATCCATGCCACTGAGCAACTGCGGAGGTGCCAGACGGTCCAGCACATGCTGGATCTGATCCGGGTCCCGGATGCCGCGCGCCAGATAGATCCTGCATAGCGCGGGGTGCATCGATGCGGGCCACTCAAGCTCGAGATCCGGCAACGGTCGCTGGCGCAGCGTGACTGTTCTCATGTCACCTTCCGCCATAGTCGCAGGCGGTGCCGGGAGTGGTACAGGATACGTTCTCCACTGCTGAAAGCCAGGTGCATGCTCTTGTGGTGCCTGAGGGCGCGCGCAAGTCTGGGCCACCAGGCCGACAGGTCCGGTTCGGACTCCAGATCCAGCAGGACCGTGTCGTGTGGTGATGGCATGAAGTCGATGGGTTCGGCAGTCTGAATGCCCGCCCGTCGTGCCAGCGCCTGAGCAAGTGCGTCGCGGCTATATATGCATGCCACGCTGGCCGTCACCCTGTGTGGCAAGGGTCCGCCGCCCCAGAACCAGAGGCCATTCACCGGGGCCTGTCCTCGGGACCGGCGTTCGATGTTGACCGGATGGTTGTGCAGCAGAATCTGGACATCGTTGAACAGTGCGCGCCAGTTGGCACTGTCGGCGCCCTCTGGCAAATGGGCGATCAGATCATCGCCCAGCACGGCCTCGGGTGGCGAAAGTCGCGGCAAGCGTACATCCATCGGCAGACGCAGCTGCCAGCGATCCGGCCGGCTGGTCTCCAGCAGAAAACCACGGTCGCCAAGCAAGGGACGCAAGGGACGGGCCAGTGCCTCGGCCTCGGCGGCACTGAGACCCAGCGTGCCACAGGCAAGCATGCGTGCCCCGGTCATGTCCGGTTGGATAAATGCCGGATCCGCACATAGCCATGGGACCTCCCCCGCGTCGCCGTGGCTGGCCTCACGCAGCAGCGCCGCCACCGGAAGCCTATTGCCAGGCACCTGGAACAGCCCGGTCAATGCGGCAACATGGCCGCGCTCGGCGTCGGCAAGGCGATCCCCACGAATCAGCCAGGGACGCAGGGCCGGATCCTGGCCACAACGCGCGAAAGCGGGCAACAGGACATGCAGCATGGTCAGTAGGATGCCATGCGCATCAAATACAGGCTCATGCGGCAAAGTGCTACGGATTGCCTGCGGATCGTGCAGGGTCTGCGGGATCGGTCAGGCCATGGCATCTTTTGCAGCCTCGATCTGTTCCTGCATCTGCAGCCATTCGGTCTCCAGCTGATCATGTTCGCTGCGTAACTCGCCCTGCTCACGGCCCAGCGCCGCGGCCTCGTCGGGCTTCTCGTCGTACAGGGCCTGATCGGCCATGCGTTGCTCGATGTCGACCAGGCGCGTGGCGATGGCCTGCATGCGATTTTCGATCTGCTGAACCTGCTTGTGCAGCGGACGCAGGCGTTCGCGCTGTTGTGCGGCGACGCGACGGCGATCCTTGGCCGATAGCGGAGCGGCTTCGGTGCGGACTGTATCCGCAGATTCATCACCGCGATTGCGCAGCCAGCGGGCGTAGTCGTCCAGATCGCCGTCGAAGGGTTGCACAGCACCGTCCGCCACGCGCCAGAACCGGTCGCAAACGAGCCCCAGCAAGTGGCGATCATGCGAGACCAGGATCATGGCACCCGGATAGGCTTCCAGGGCATCGACCAGGGCCTCGCGCATGTCCAGATCAAGATGGTTGGTGGGCTCATCCAGCAGCAGTACGTTCGGTCGACTCCACGCGATCAAGGCAAGCGCCAGACGCGCACGCTCACCGCCGGAGAAGCCTTCCACCGGCTCGAAGGCCCGGTCGCCGGCAAAGTTCCAGCGACCGAGCCAGTCGCGCAATGCCTGGCCCGAGGCCTCCGGCGCGCGTTCGGCAAGGTGCTCGTAGGGGCTGTCCCCGGCACGCAAGCTTTCAACCGTGTGCTGGGCAAAATAACCCATGACCAGGTCCTTGTGCAGTGTACGTTGCCCCGATAGGGGCACAAGATCGCCCACCAGCGTCTTGACCAGGGTCGACTTGCCGGCGCCGTTCGGGCCCAGCAGGCCGATACGGTCGCCGGACTCCAGACGCAGCGTCACATCGCGAAGAATGCCTTGCGGTCCGACCTGGTCATGTCGCGGGGAAGCCGTGGCGTATCCCGCGACAACCTCGTCCAGAGCGATCATGGACTGCGGCAGGCGCTCGGGTGTCGGAAATTGGAAGTGGAACGGACGCTCCACGCGGACCGCTTCGGTTCCGGCCAGTTTTTCCAGGCGCTTGAGGCGTGACTGTGCCTGTTTCGCCTTGGTGGCCTTGGCGCGGAAGCGGTCGACAAAGGCTTGCAGGTGCTCGCGCTCGACCTGCTCCTTTTGATGGGCGATCTGTTGCTGGCGCAGTTTTTCGGCCCGCTGGCGTTCGAAAGCGCTGTAGTTGCCCACGTAGAGATTCGCTTCAGCGTCATGCAGATGCAGCACGTGGGAGACCACACCGTCGAGAAATTCGCGGTCGTGGGAGATCACCAGCAACATGCCCGGATAGCGGCGCAGCCAGTCTTCCAGCCACAGCACCGCGTCCAGGTCCAGGTGATTGGTGGGCTCATCCAGCAGCAGCAGCTCGGACGGTGCCATCAGTGCGCGGGCCAGGTTCAGGCGAACCCGCCAGCCACCGGAGAACGAGGCGACCGGTTGCTGATGGGTATCCGCCTTGAAGCCCAGGCCGTGCAAAAGACGCCCGGCCCGTGCACGCCCGTCATAGCCGTGCAGGGCCTCGATACGCTGGTGGGCGACCGCCACACGGGCATGATCGCCCAGCGTCTGTGCCTGTGCTTCCTCGGACAGCGCGGCCGCCAGTTCGACATCGCCACCGAGCACGTAGTCGATGGCCGGATCCGGCAAAGCGGGCGTTTCCTGGGCCACCGAGGCCATGCGGGTTCCGGATGCCAGCTCGAATTCGCCGGTATCGGCCTCCAGCTCTCCGCGGATGGCCGCAAACAGACTGGACTTGCCACAGCCGTTGCGACCGACCACGCCGACTTTCCAGCCGGCATGCAGGGTCAGCTCCACATGCTCGAGCAAGGCGTGTGGACCGCGACGCAGGCCGAAGTCACGAAAGGCGATCACCGCGATGCCCCCCGCAGGGTCCGACTGTTCACTCGTAGCGTACGCCGGTGACCTCGTAGTTCTTGACACCCTTTGGCGCCTCGAACTCGATGCTGTCGCCTTCGAACTTGCCGATGAGCGCCCGCGCTATGGGTGAGGATACGGCAATCAGGTTCTGCTTGATGTCCGCTTCCATGTCGCCGACGATCTGGTAAGTCACCGCCTCGCCGGTGTCCTCGTCCTCGAGATCGACGATGGCACCGAACACGATCTTGTTGCCGGCGTTGAGTGTGCTGGTATCGATCTGCTGGGCCGTTGACAGACCGGCCTCGAGCTCCTTGATGCGGCCTTCGACAAAGCTCTGCTGTTCGCGTGCGGCGTGGTACTCGGCGTTTTCCTTCAAGTCACCGTGGGCGCGCGCTTCGGCGATGGCCTCGATGATGCGCGGGCGTTCCTGGCTTTTGAGGCGTTCCAGTTCCTTGCGCAGGCGCTCGGCGCCCTTCTTGGTCATGGGAGCACGGTTCATGCTTCAAGCTCCTTGTGCAGTTCCTGCAGGCTGTGCACGTCACCGCCGTCGCGGGAATCCAGCGAGTGCAGCAGTGCGCGCGCGCCTGCAATGGTGGTGGAGTACGTGACGCGCTGCTGCAGCGCCTCACGACGGATGGAGAACGAGTCGGCAATCGCCTGTTTGCCCTCGGTGGTGTTGACGATATACACAATCTCGGCGTTCTTGATCAGGTCGACAATATGTGGACGGCCTTCGAGCACCTTGTTGATGTGCTCGCATTCGACCTTGTGCTCATTGAGAAACGCAGCGGTACCGCGCGTGGCAACCAGACCATATCCTCGCTTGAGAATGTCGCTGGCGATAGGCAGCAAGCGATCCTTGTCGGCGTCGCGCACGGACAGGAAGACCTTGCCCAGAGGCGGTTTGCGGATGCCGGCCGCCTCGTGGGCCCGCCCGAAGGCCGAGCCAAAGTCGCGTCCCACGCCCATGACTTCGCCGGTGGAGCGCATCTCCGGACCTAGAATGGGATCGACGTTCTGGAACTTCAAGAACGGGAAGATCGCTTCCTTCACGGAATAGTATTTCGGCACCACTTCGCGGATTGCGCCCTGCTCGGCCAGTGTTCGTCCGGCCATGCATCGCGCGGCAATACTGGCCAGCGGCTGTCCCGTGGCCTTGGATACGAACGGCACGGTGCGCGAGGCACGCGGGTTGACCTCGAGAATGAAAACCCGTTCGCCAGCCTGCACCGCAAACTGCGTGTTCATCAGGCCCACGACCTTGAGTTCACGCGCCATCAGGGTCACCTGACGACGCAGCTCATCCTGGACCTCCGGGCTGAGCGAATAAGGCGGCAGGGAGCAGGAGGAGTCGCCCGAGTGGACTCCGGCTTCCTCGATGTGTTCCATGATGCCGCCAATGAGGATATGGCCTTCGCGGTCGGCGATGATGTCCACGTCCACTTCCACGGCATGATCGAGGAAGCGGTCCAGAAGCACCGGCGCGGTTTCGGAAACTCGCACGGCCTCGCGGATGTATCGCGTCAGATCCGCGTCGTCATAGACCACCTCCATGGCGCGTCCGCCCAGCACGTAGCTGGGTCGCACCACCAGGGGATAACCGATCTCGCGTGCCAGCACCAGCGCCTCCTCGGAACTGCGGGCGATGCGGTTGGCGGGTTGCTGCAATCCCAGTCGCTGGATCATTTTCTGGAATCGCTCGCGGTCCTCCGCAAGATCGATGCTGTCGGGCGAGGTGCCGATGATCGGGACCCCTGCGGCCTCCAGCGCACGCGCCAGTTTCAACGGGGTCTGTCCGCCGTACTGGACGATCACGCCCTCGGGCTTTTCCTTGTCGACGATCTCGAGCACGTCTTCCAGTGTCAGCGGCTCGAAATACAGCCGGTCGGAGGTGTCATAGTCGGTGGAGACGGTCTCCGGATTGCAGTTGACCATGATGGTCTCGTACCCGTCCGCGCGCAGGGCAAGCGCGGCGTGCACGCAGCAATAGTCGAACTCGATGCCCTGGCCAATGCGGTTGGGGCCGCCCCCCAGGACCATGATCTTGCGTCGGTCGCTGGGGTTGGATTCGCACTCCTCCTCGTAGGTCGAATACATGTATGCGGTACTTGTGGCAAATTCGGCCGCGCACGAGTCCACTCGCTTGTACACCGGACGCACATCCAGGGTGCGGCGCAAGTGGCGCACTGCAGCCTCGTCGGTACCCAGAAGCGTGGCCAGGCGTGCGTCGGAGAAGCCCATTCGCTTGAGCATGCGCATACGCGGTTCGTCCATCGCGCTCAGGCCCTGTGTGCGCAGATCGTTCTCGGCCTCGACGATATCCTCGAGCGCGGCCAGGAACCAGGGATCGATCTTGGTCAGGTCGTGGACTTCCTCGAGCGAGAGTCCGGCGCGGTAGGCATCGCCGATATAGAAGATGCGCTCGCTGCCCGGCTGGCGCAGTTCGCGTTTGAGCGTGGCCATGTCCTCGTCGCTGGTCAGGTCCAGGCCCGTGGGATCAAGTCCCTTTTTGTCGGTCTCAAGCCCACGCAGGGCCTTGTGCAAGGACTCGTGAATGCTGCGACCGATGGCCATCACTTCACCCACTGATTTCATCTGCGTGGTCAGGCGCGGATTGGTGGTGGGGAATTTCTCGAATGCAAAGCGCGGGATCTTGGTGACGACGTAGTCGATGGTCGGCTCGAACGAAGCCGGAGTGAGGCCGCCGGTGATCTCGTTCTTGAGTTCGTCCAGCGTGTAGCCCACGGCAAGCTTTGCCGCGACCTTGGCGATCGGAAAGCCGGTGGCCTTGGAGGCCAGCGCCGAGGAACGCGATACACGAGGGTTCATCTCGATCACCACCACCCGCCCGGTCTCGGCATTCACGCCGAACTGCACATTGGAGCCGCCGGTGTCCACGCCGATCTTTCGCAGCACGGCGAGCGAGGCATCGCGCAGGCGCTGGTATTCCTTGTCGGTCAGGGTCTGCGCGGGCGCCACCGTGATGGAGTCGCCGGTGTGCACGCCCATGGGGTCAAGGTTCTCGATCGAACACACGATGATGCAGTTGTCCGCCTTGTCGCGGACCACTTCCATCTCGAACTCCTTCCAGCCCAGCACCGATTCGTCAATCAGCACTTCGTGCACCGGCGACAGCTCCATGCCGTGCTTGACGATCTCCTCGAATTCCTCGCGGTTATAGGCGATGCCGCCACCGGAGCCGCCCATGGTGAACGAGGGACGGATAATCGTGGGGAAGCCCAGCTTTTCCTGGATGATCCAGGCCTGCTCCATCGAGCGGGCGACTTCCGAACGCGGAGAATCCAGGCCGATCTCGGTCATGGCGTCGCGGAACAGTTCGCGGTCCTCGGCCATCCTGATGGCCTCGCGCGAGGCGCCGATCAGCTCGACATCGTATTTGTCCAGCACACCATGGTCGGCCAGCTCCAAGGCACAATTGAGCGCGGTCTGGCCACCCATGGTCGGAAGCAGCGCGTCGGGTTTTTCCTTGGCGATGATGCGCTCGACGGTCTGCCAGTTGATCGGCTCGATGTAGACCGCATCTGCCATTTCCGGGTCGGTCATGATGGTGGCAGGATTGGAGTTGACCAGAATGACCCGGTACCCCTCCTCACGCAGCGCCTTGCAGGCCTGGGCACCGGAGTAGTCGAACTCGCAGGCCTGGCCGATGACAATCGGACCGGCACCGATGATGAGGATGCTGTGGATGTCGTTGCGGCGTGGCATCAGCGTGCCTCCTGCATCAGGTTGGCGAAACGGTCGAACAGGTACCCGATGTCATGCGGCCCGGGGCTGGCTTCCGGATGGCCCTGGAAACAGAACGCAGGACGGTCGGTCAGTGCAAAGCCCTGCAGCGACCCATCGAACAGCGACTGGTGGGTCACGCGGGCCTGCGCAGGCAGCGTGTCCGGATCCACTGCAAAACCATGGTTCTGGCTGGTGATCAGGACGCGGCCGTCGTCCAGGTCCTTGACCGGATGGTTGGCGCCGTGGTGGCCAAACTTCATCTTCAGCGTCTTCGCGCCGACTGCCTGCGCCAGGATCTGATGCCCAAGGCAGATGCCGAACAGCGGGATTTTCTTGTCCAGCAGGGCGCGCGCTGCGGCCACGGCATAGTCGCAGGGCGCCGGGTCCCCGGGTCCATTGGAAAGGAACACGCCGTCCGGCTGCATGGCAAGCACGTCCTCGACCGGCGTCTGCGCCGGCACCACGGTCAAGGCGCATCCGCGCGCGGACAAAAGACGCAGGATGTTGCGCTTGATGCCGAAGTCATAGGCCACGACCTTGAAAAGTGGTTCGCACGATGCGAAGACCTGCCGGTCCAGGTCATACACGCCCTCGGACCAGGTGTAAGCCGCAGTTGTGGTGACCTCCCGGGCCAGATCCATGCCCTTCAGGCCGGGAAAGGCGCGTGCCTGGGCCTGCGCCTCGGCTTCATCGATATTCTCGCCGGCGACGATGCAGCCAGCCAGGGCGCCCTTGTCACGCAGGATCCGTGTCAGGCGCCGGGTATCGATGCCGGCAATCGCGACTACGCCGCTGCGTTGCAGGTAGGCCGTCAGGCTTTCCTCACTGCGCCAATTCGAGGCAAGACGCGGCACGTCGCGCACGATCAGGCCGGCGGCCTGGATCGCGGATGATTCGGTATCGACGGCGTTGCAACCGGTATTGCCGATGTGTGGATAGGTCAGTGTGACCAGCTGGCGGGCATAGGACGGATCGGTGAGAATCTCCTGATATCCCGTCATGGCGGTGTTGAACACCACCTCACCAACGGTCGATCCAGTCGCACCCGCGGCATCACCGCGAAACATGCTGCCGTCTTCAAGTACTAGCAAAGCTGGGGTCATCGTGTCCGCCTCAGGTGCAGCAAAACCCGCAGGCCGGTATGGGCTGGCCTGTCGGGGCTCGGAAAAGGGTTCTCGGGCGGGCTGTAATGGTAAACACCGGGGTATGCGATGTCCACCGTGACACCGGGTCTGCAGTCTCTTCCTGAGCCGGGGGTGGTCATGCGCAAGACAGGCGTTAGACTTGCAGGCATGCCCTTGCGGGCTCACCCAGCCACCCAGAGGAGGCCACATGGCCAGTAACCAGTATCACGAACCCATCGACGAATTGAACGACGATGTCCGCGACATGCATCGCGCCATTGTCTCGCTGATGGAGGAACTTGAAGCGGTGGACTGGTACAACCAGCGCGCGACCGCCTGCAAGGATCCCGAACTGAAGGGTATCCTCGAGCACAACCGCGACGAGGAAAAGGAGCATGCGGCCATGGTCCTGGAATGGATCCGGCGCAAGGACCCGCACTTCTCGGGCCAGATGAAGGAATATCTGTTTACGCAGAAGACGCTCACCCACGATTGATGAGGTGCGGCTATGGCATGCCTGCGCATGCCATTTGTCCGTATGCCCCATACAATGGGGCCCCAAGTTCGCCGCTGGCCCGACCCATGCCTGCAACCTTGATCGACCCCGCACGACTGGACCATCCCGGTACCCTGGTTCGCCGGGAGCCGTTTTCGTTCATGATCGCGCACGGGCAGTTGCCCGGTGAAGCCAGTGGCGAACTCGAAACCGATTTCCCGCACTACGGGGAAGCCGGATTCTTTCCCTGGGATCCCGCCGATTGCGGGCCCTCGGTCAATGCCGTGATCGAAAACCTGACCACGCCCGAGATTGCCAGCGCCATCGGCAGCCGTCTGGGCATCGAGAACCTGGGCAGTTACCCCACGCTGGTGACCCTTTGCCGGCATCTCAACAAGCGCCACGGCACCATCCACACCGACAGCACATCCAAGATCGCCACCGCCCTGCTCTACCTCAATGCGCAATGGCCGGACAACAGCGGTGGATGCCTTCGGTTTCTGGAAAGGGTAGACGACATCGACAGCTTGATCGTGCCGGAGCTCAAGCCCCTGTACGGCGAATTTGCGGTTTTTCGGCGCGCCGAGAACTCATTCCACGGGCACTTGCCCTACGAGGGAGAGCGACGGGTGATCCAGGTGGCCTGGCTGGTCAGCGAGGAAGCCAAGCGCCGCAAGACCCGGCGTGGACGCTTTTCGCGTGCGTTCAAGAAGCTGTTCGGCAGGCTGGACAAGAAAATCGGCGCCGGTCGCGACCGCAACGCTTCGCATCGCGATTGAGGCCAACCCTGGTTGCAGGCGGAATGCTGCGCCCTTTGCAGCGTCAGGAGTCCGGCTTCAAACGTCCCTCGAGCATGTCTGACATGCCGTACATGCCGGGAGACTGCGAGGCAATCCAGACCGTGGCTTCAAGCGCACCGCGCGCAAAGATGCCGCGGTCAGTGGCGCGATGGGTCAGCTCCAGGCGTTCTCCCGTTCCGGCCAGCATGATGGTGTGTTCGCCGACGATGTCGCCACCGCGAATGACGGAAAACCCGATCTCGCCCTTGCCCCGTGCCCCGGGGTGTCCCTGTCGGGCATAGCTTGCGCATGTCTGCAACGCAGTGCCCCGCGCAGTGGCTGCGGTCTCGCCCAGCGCCAGCGCGGTGCCCGAGGGGGCGTCCTCCTTGCGTCCATGATGGGCCTCGATGATCTCCAGGTCCCATTCGGGAAGGGCCCTTGCCGAATCACGGACCAGGCGTTGCAGGACAGCCATGCCGAGACTGAAATTGGCGGCCTGAAGGATCGCGATCCGTTGTGAAGCCTGTTCCAGCCGTTTACCCAGGTCTGCGTCATAGCCCGTGGTACCGACCACGAGGGCGACCCCGGATTCAACGCAGTACTCCAGGGCTGCTTGCAGTCCCTTGGGGGTGCTGAAATCCACCACCACGTCGAGCTGCGTGGCATCGTTCCAGCCGGCATTGAAACTCAGGCTTCCCGTGGTCGCGGGTTGCTGCACCGGCTTCCCTACCAGGTCTGATGCGGCATCGATGACGGCGCGGGCCACTCGCAGGCGGCGATCACCGCGGCAGCGCGCCAGGAGCGCGCTGCCCATGCGGCCGGAGGCACCGCTGATGGCAAGACGTACAGGCTGATTCATGGTGGCCCTGCAGCTTTAGGCTGTGGAAACCGGTCATCGTAACGCTTCACTGGCCATACGCAAGCATGGGCGTAGCGTGGCTGCATGGGATGCTGCGGCGGGCCTCAGGAGGTCACGCGGGACCAGAACTGCTTGACGCCATCCATCCAGTTGCGTTCCCTGGGGGAATGCTCGGCAGCCTTCTTGCCCTGGAAGGTTTCATCGAAGGCTTCCAGCAGCTCGCGTTGCCGGGCCGTCAGGTGCACGGGAGTTTCCACGGCCACCTGGCAGATCAGATCGCCGACACGTCCGCCACGGGGTGATTTCACACCGCGACCGCGCAGGCGGAAGGTCTGGCCGGTCTGGGTTTCCGGCGGGAGATTGATCTCGACTTCCTCCTCCAGGGTGGGCACCTTGAGCGTGGCGCCCAATGCCGCCTGGGTGAAGCGGATCGGTACTTCGCAATGCAGGTCGTTGCCTTCGCGGCGAAAGATGCTGTGCTCGCGCACGCGGACTTCCACGTACAGGTCCCCTGGCTGGCCACCTGCGGGGGCGGCTTCGCCCTGTCCCCCGAGACGCACGCGATCGCCCGTATCCACACCCGCGGGAATGCGCACAGAGAGCGTACGGGAATCCTGGAAACGGCCCTCGCCATGGCAGGTGCGACAGGGATTCTTGATCGAACGACCGGTACCGCCGCAGTGCGGGCACGCCTGCTGGATCGAGAAGATGCCGTTCTGCATGCGCACCTGGCCATGGCCGCCGCAGGTCTCGCAGGTGTCGAGCTTGCCATCTTCCGAGCCGCTGCCCTTGCAGTCGTCACACGCGACCAGTGTTGGCACTTGAATCTGTTTTTCGAGGCCGAACACGGCTTCTTCCAGGTCCATCTCCAGGATGTAACGCAGGTCGGAACCCCGCTGTGGACCTCGCCGTCCGGCGCCGCCCATGCCGAAGATGTCGCCGAAGATGTCGCCGAAGATGTCGCCCATGCCGCCAAAACCGCCGGCACCGGCTCCACCGCCGCCCATGCCGCCCTCGAAGGCAGCATGCCCATACTGGTCGTACATGTTGCGCTTGTTGCTGTCGGACAGGACTTCGTAAGCCTCCTTGGCCTCCTTGAAGCGCTCCTGGGCTTCAGGGTCGTCCGGACAACGGTCGGGATGGCATTTCATCGCCACGCGGCGGAATGCCTTCTTGATCACGCTCGTGTCGGCGTCACGTTCGACACCCAGGGTTTCGTAATAACAGCGTTTGCTCATGAGTCCGTATCGTTGCGGCCTTCAATGCGTCGGTCAGGTACCAACCACATCGAGGCGACGGTGATGTAAATCAAGCCTGAAATCCAGGAGCTGACGAACGCCATCGGAATGGCGATCAGGTAAAGCAGGAGTGCCAACAGCCCTTTCCAGTCACGGCTGCCGATGATCATGCGCGCCAGTTCGCCCTGCGATCCTCCGTTGGCACTGATCAGGGCGTACTGGAACGGTTGCCAGGCAACCGAGCACATCAGCAGCACGAAGCCGTACATTGCCATGGTGGCCGCGGCGAAGTGATTTTCGCCCATCCAGGCGGTGGCAAGCGGGATCAGCGACAACCAGAACAGCAAATGCAGGTTGGCCCACAGCAACTTGCCATTCACATGCGTTGCGGCGTGCATGAAATGGTGATGGTTGTTCCAGTAGATGCCGATATAGACAAAGCTCAGGATATAACTGAGCACCACCGGAAACAGAGGTGCGAGTGCGGACAGATGATCCCCGTGCGGGACTTTCATCTCCAGCACCATGATGGTGATGATGATGGCCAGCACGCCGTTGCTGAATGCTTCCAGTCGCCCCTTTTTCACGTGTTCCCCTTCGCCAAGCGAGGCCGGGCCTGGTGCCCGGCCTCGCGGCCTGCCTCAGTCTTTCTTGTCTTCGTCCTTGACTTCGGTGAATTCGGCGTCGACCACATCCTCGGGCTGCGCCGAACCGCCACCTGGAGCCTGCTGGCCGGGTGCTTCGGGGCCACCCTGGCCACTCCCCTGGGCGGCTGCGAACAGCGGCTGGGCGACCTGCTCCAGATGGCTGATCCTGGACTCGATGGCACCCTTGTCGTCACCGGACATGGCCTTCTCCAGGTCGGACAACGCGTCCTCGATCCCGCCGATCTGGTCGCCGGCCTTGTCGCCATGATCCTTCAAGGCCGTACGCGTGGAGTGCACCAACTGGTCGGCCTTGTTGCGCGTGGTGACCAGTTCCTGGAACTTCTTGTCGTCCTCGCGGTGCGTCTCGGCATCACTGACCATGCGCTCGACCTCATCTTCGGAGAGCCCCGAGCCGGCCTTGATCTCGACCTTCTGCTCCTTGCCGGTCTTCTTGTCCTTGGCATGGACATGCAGGATGCCGTTGGCGTCGATGTCGAAGCTGACCTCGATCTGCGGAACACCTCGCGGCGCCGGATCGATACCGGCCAGGTCGAAACGGGCCAGAGACTTGTTGTACTGTGCCTGGTCGCGCTCGCCCTGCAATACATGGACGGTCACCGCCGTCTGGTTGTCGTCGGCGGTAGAGAAGATCTGCGATGCCTTGGTCGGGATCGTGGTGTTCTTCTCGATCAGCTTGGTGAACACGCCGCCCATGGTCTCGATCCCCAGGCTCAGCGGGGTCACGTCCAGAAGCAGCACGTCCTTGACGTCGCCACCCAGCACGCCGCCCTGGATCGCCGCGCCCACGGCCACGGCCTCGTCCGGGTTGACGTCCTTGCGCGGCTCCTTGCCGAAGAAGTCCTTGACCGCCTCCTGTACCTTGGGCATCCGGGTCTGGCCACCGACCAGGATCACTTCATTGACGTCGGACACGCGCAGACCCGCGTCGTCCAGAGCCGTGCGGCACGGATCGATGGAGCGCTTGACCAGGTCCTCGACCAGTGCTTCCAGCTTGGCCCGGGTCAGCTTGATGTTCAAATGCTTGGGACCGGAGGCGTCGGCGGTCACGTACGGCAGGTTGACCTCTGTCTGGTGGCTGGAGGACAGCTCGATCTTGGCGCGCTCGGCTGCGTCCTTCAGTCGCTGCAGGGCCAGCGGGTCCTTGCGCAGATCGATGCCCTGGTCCTTTTTGAATTCCTCGACCAGATAATCCATGACGCGTTGATCGAAGTCCTCGCCGCCGAGGAAGGTATCGCCATTGGTGGCCAGTACCTCGAACTGCTTCTCGCCGTCGACTTCCGCGATCTCGATGATCGATACGTCGAAGGTGCCGCCGCCCAGATCGTAGACGGCGATCTTGCGATCGCCACCCTTCTTGTCCATGCCATAGGCCAACGCAGCCGCGGTGGGCTCGTTGATGATGCGCTTGACGTCGAGTCCGGCGATCTTGCCGGCGTCCTTTGTCGCCTGGCGCTGGCTGTCATTGAAATATGCCGGCACCGTGATCACGGCTTCGGTGACTTCCTCGCCCAGATAATCCTCGGCGGTCTTCTTCATCTTCATCAGCACCTTGGCCGACACTTCCGGCGGTGCCATCTTCTTGCCGTCGGAGGTCTTGACCCAGGCATCGCCATTGTCGTGCTCGAAGATCTTGTAGGACACCAGGTCGATGTCCTTCTGGACCTCGGCATCCTTGAACTTGCGGCCGACCAGTCGCTTGACCGCGTAGAAGGTGTTGGCCGGGTTGGTCACCGCCTGGCGCTTGGCCGAGGCGCCCACAAGAACCTCGCCGTCCTTGCTGAATGCAACAATGGATGGTGTGGTGCGATCGCCCTCCGCATTCTCGATGACACGCGTGGACGAGCCTTCCATCACCGCCACGCAGGAGTTGGTGGTGCCGAGGTCGATTCCGATGATCTTGCCCATGGTCGTAGTCTCCAGAAAATTCTTGTGCGGTCGTCGCGACCGCTGATGATTCCTAGGTGGGGCAATTCGCGCCCCGATTCAAGATGAAATGTAGATTCGCGTGATCAGCTTCCGGGTGCCTTGGACACCGCCACCAGCGCAGGACGCAGCAGGCGATCATTGAGGATGTAGCCCTTTTGCATCACGGCGACCACGGTGTCGGGCGCATGCTGATCGGTCTCGATCATGTTCATGGCCTGGTGTTGTTCGGGATCGAATGGCTGATGCAACGGGTCGAGGGTTTTTAGGCCGTTGCTTTCGGTGACTTTCTGCAGTGACTTGAGCGTCAGTTGCATGCCTTCCCGAAGCGGCGCGGCCTCTGAACTTTCGGCTGCCAGACCGTGCTCAAGGCTGTCGCACACGGGCAGCAGGTCCGAGAGCAGGCGTTCGTTGGCAAAGCGCCTGGCCTGCTCGAGTTCGCGCTGCAGACGGCGGCGCTGGTTCTCGATATCGGCCCGTTCGCGAAGCATCGTCTCGCGCAACTCGGCCACATTGCGTTCAGCCTCGGCCAGTTGTGCGGTGAGTTGTTCCAACTCGGCCATCGACTCTTCGTTGCCGTCGTGCTGGTTATGGTCCGGATCTGGCGCCTGTCTTGACGCGTTCGGCTTGGTGTCTTCCATCATGGCTCCAAACAACCCAATGAGCCCCTTTCTTTCCGGGGGCGTTCGTCATGTCAATGCGGAATAAACCGCCCTGGCGGCAGTTATAGGGACGCCGTGACGCGATTCAAGGCGTCACCGAGCAATTCGGCCGTGGCCTGGACCACCGGAATGACACGGTCATAGGCCATGCGAGTGGGGCCAATCACGCCTACCGTGCCCAGTACGCGCCCTTCGGTCCCATACGTGGCGGTGACCACAGAGCAGCCATCCAGGGCCGAGAACCCCGATTCTTCGCCGATGAAAAGACGTACCCCGGGAGCCTTGGCACACACTTCCAGCAACTGCACAAGATCGCGTTTGCGTTGGAAGGTATCGAACAGTTCCCGCAGACGATCCAGGTCGGACAGATCCTGGCAACCCATGAGATTGGTCTGCCCGCTGAGCACCATGTCGATCTCAGGCTGTGGCCTGAAGGATGCCGAAGCCAGTTCCACGGCGGCCTTCAGGCGCCGGTTGAGTTCACTGCTCGTGGCTTCGAGCTCGGCCAGCAGACGCGTGCGGATTTCGTCCAGGCGCATGCCGGTGAACTCGCTGTTGAGATAATTTGCGGCCTTCTCGAGTTCCGAAGGCGCCAACGGTTCGGCCAGCTGCACCACACGGTTCTGCACCTGGTTGTCGGCAAAAACCAGGATCACCAGCACCCGGGCATCGGACAGAGGAACGAAGTCGATGTGTCGCAGGGAAAAATCCGAGTGGCGTGGTACGGTCACCAGACCGACAAAGTGGGTCATGGCCGACAACAGTGAGGACGTGCTGTTGAGCAGGTCCAGGGCGCTGGAAGGGGAATGCGGGAGCTGGTCGCGAAGGTGATCGAGGTCGTCGCCATGCAGCGGACGCAGTTCCAGCAGGCTATCCACGAACAGGCGCAGTCCGCGTGGGGTGGGAATGCGGCCCGCCGAGGTGTGCGGTGAGGACACCAGCCCCGAATCTTCCAGATCCGACATGATGTTGCGGATGGTGGCCGGACTGACGTCCAGCCCGGAAGACCGCGAAAGCGTGCGCGATCCGACCGGCTCGCCGTCAGCCAGATACTGGCCGATCAGGGCGCGCAGAAGGCGTCGCGAACGGGCATCGAGATCCGGACCATTGATGGGGCTCATGGGTACCATCGTGCAGTGAACCTGCCAACTGAATAAGGGTTGCAAGGCACGGTTGCAAGAGCTGATTGCCGATCCGATGAACCGTTCGTGCGTTTCCGGATGCGGTTGTTCAGACCGGCTTGCACAGACGCTTAGCCGTCTTTGCGGATGGATCATGAGCGAAATACCACTTCCCCGTCTGCAGATATGAGACGCGTATCGTTACAATCAACATCGTCATCCACGAGATCGCCTGCATGCTGAGTTCGCTGTACGTGCGCAATTTCGCCGTGGTCGAGGAAGCCGAGATCGGCTTCGGTCCCGGCATGACCGTCGTTACCGGCGAGACCGGCGCGGGCAAATCCCTGCTGGTCGATGCATTGATGCTGCTCTCCGGCACTCGTGCCGACAGTGGCATGGTGCGCGCAGGCTGCGAGCGCGCCGAGCTTTCGGCAGAATTCGATCTTGCGCAACGTGCCGAGGCTCGCGCGTGGCTGGAACGGCAGGAACTGGATGACGAAGGCCATTGCCGGCTGCGCCGCGTGCTGAAGGCCGAGGGCAGTTCGCGCGCATGGATCAATGGCCGTCCCGCCACCCTCAGCCAGCTCTCCGAACTGGCCGCGCTGCTGGTCGAGATCCACGGCCAGCACGAGCACCAGGCGTTGCTCTCGCGCGGCCATCAGCTGGACTTGCTCGATGCATTCGCACAGGCCCGGACGCAGCGCGGGAACGTCGACCAACTGGCACGGACATGGCGCCAGCTGGGCAAACGTATCGCAACCTTGACAGGCGGCGAGGATCGGCAGGACAGGATCGATCTGCTGCGACACGAACTGGACGACCTGCAGCGTTGGGCTCTGCCGGCCGATGACCTGGCCGAACTGGAATCCACGCATCGCCGCCTTGCCAATGCTGGACGCCTGTTGGAAGGCGCCAACGGATTGAGCGAGCTGCTCGATGGCGACAGCGAGTTCGCAGTTCGCCGCGCCCTGGGGCGTGCGCAGTCCGAGCTCACGCGTCTGGCGGAGCTCGATGAACGGCTGCAACCGCTGGCCGGAATGCTTGAAAACGCCGAGATCCAGTTGTCCGAGGCCCTGGATGGCATCAGCCATTACGCCTCCGATCTGGACATGGATCCGGGTCGTTACGCCGAGATCGACGCTCACCTGGCACGACTGCACGAGCTGGGTCGCAGGCATCGCCTGCCGATGGAGCAATTGCAGGAAAAAGCCGACGAACTGGCCGCGTCGCTGCAGCAACTTGAGGGTGCCGGCGAGGCTCTGGATTGCCTGCACTCCGAGCGTTCCGCATGCGAGAAAGACTATGCCAAGGCCGCGGCCACACTGGGCAGCATGCGTCGCAAGGCAGCCAAGGTTCTGGGTCAGCAGGTCACTGCCCTGATGCAGGAGCTGGGCATGCAGGACGGGCGCTTCGAGATCCAGGTCCAGGCGCAAGAGGACACTGAACCGGATGCCCTGGGCGCGGAGCGCTGCGAGTTCCTGGTCAGTGCCAATCCCGGCCAGCCGCCGCGCGCTCTGCGCAAGGTGGCTTCCGGGGGTGAACTGGCGCGCATCAGCCTGGCCATCGAAGTGGCGGCACTGGGGCTGGACGGCGTCGGCAGCATGATCTTCGATGAAGTCGACAGCGGCATCGGCGGCGCGGTGGCCGAGGTGGTCGGGCAGAAGCTGCGTACTCTGGGCGGACACTGCCAGACCCTGTGCGTGACCCATCTACCGCAGGTCGCTGCCCAGGGCCATGCGCACATCCGCGTCAGCAAGCTTAGCGACGGTGAAAGCACCCATACGCGGATCGAGGCCCTGGACGGCGAGGCGCGCAGTCAGGAACTGGCGCGGATGCTCGGTGGGATTGAGATCACGCGCGAGACGCAGGCGCATGCCCGCAAGATGCTGCAGCAGGCTCAGGGCTGAATTGTTAAAACCAACGTCTGCTGAATCCAGTCGACCCTGCTATTGAACTCTACCTGGCCAAAGCCCATCTAATGTTTCGTATCGCCGTGATGGCGACAATAGATGGGCACCGTACAACGGTTCCATCGAGGGATCGGCCACCCTTCCCCTCCCCCAATCAGGCGCCGATCCAACAAGACCCCGGTAGCTCCTCCCCTGGCTACCGGGGCTTTTTTTGCCCATCTCTAGATATTCAACATGAAGAATGTATTCCAACGTACTGTTATTTAAGGATCATGAATTTCTCTTCTGGTTTATTTCAAGCAGGATCTCGAGCACCCGGCTGACGGCAGCGAAAGCAAAAGCTCCGGTGATGTGCGTGGCCGCTCCCAGACCACCACCGCAGTCCAGGCGGAAGCCTTCATCCGTCTTCGGTCGAGTTCCGCCAACGCTGCCGTCACTTTGCGGGTAGCGCACGTTTTCCAGAGAATACACCGCAGGTATGCCGAAGTATCGATCTGGATTCCTAGGAAAACCATAGTCTTGTCGAAGCTTCTTGCGAATCATACTGAGCATTGCATCGTGCTCGGTACGCGAAAGGTCACGCACACGCACCTGGGTCGGGTCCACGCGCCCCCCGGCGGAACCGACCACGACGAGTGGGCATTTGCGCCGCCGGCACCAGGCCGTCATTTCCAGTTTCACGCGGAATGCATCGCAGGCATCCAGGACAAGATCATAATTGCGATCCAGCAGCTCCTCCAGGGTAGAAGGCGTGAGAAATCGTGCAATTGCCTCCACCTTCGCGCCCGGATTGATCGCCAGCACGCGCTCGGCCATGGCGTCGACCTTGGCGCGGCCATATGCGCCCTGCATTGCGGGCAACTGACGATTGGTATTGCTGAGGCAGATCTCATCGGCGTCGATCAGGGTCATGCGGCCCACCCCGCTGCGGGCCAATGCCTCGACTGCCCACGAGCCCACGCC
>NZ_JAQIBU010000372.1 GCF_027858935.1 Oleiagrimonas sp.
ACCAGTTGCGTCTGCCGCGTCTGCGCCGATTTGCCGCACACGCCGCGCCCCAGCGCGATGCGTACGCAGGCCGGCTGGCCCTGGAACGGGCCGACCACCAGCTCGGTGCCGTCGAAGAAATAAAAGCCGGCCCAGTTGACCATCGGCAGCGTATGGTAGGCCAGCGCGGCGAAATTGGCGGCGTTGGCCACCAGGTTCGTCTCGCCCTCGAGCAGGCCGCGCGCCTGGGTGGCAAGTTCGGCGTAGGCGGCGGGCTTGTTGGTGAAGTCGAGCGTTTGCGCCTGGAACATTGTGCGGATTCCCTCAAGGATCGTATGATCGTGACATGGTGGTGGATGCGGTCGATGCAATGGCGACGGCTCCGGATTCAATCAAGCCAACCCATGGAATTGACATGATTACGGGTGATGCACACGCTTCCCATGGCCAGCGCGTGGACGCATTCATTGACGCTGCGTTCGCCTTCACGGTCACGTTGCTTGTGGTGGCCAACAGCGACGTGCCGCGCAGTATGGGCGACATGCTGAACGCCTTGCGCGGGGTTCCCGCATTCGCTGCAGCCTTTGCGCAGATCGTGTATTTCTGGCGTGCGCACCTGACTTGGCGACGCGACTACGGTGTGGCCGACGTCACGGCATTCTGGCTGTCCATGCTGCTGGTGTTCCTGGTGCTGGTCTTCGTCTACCCGCTGGAAATGCTGTTCTCGAGCGCATTCCATGCCCTCAGCGGCGGCTGGCTTCCGAGCGGCTGGGTGCTCGGGCACGACAGCGACATCAAGGCGCTTTTCATTGCCTACGGCGTGGTTTTCGCGTTGCTCTCCGGATCGGTGGTGATGCTGTACCTGCACAGCATGCGTCGGATCGCGGGCCGCGTGCGTGATGGAGCCGTGGTGTGGGCCGGGGCCTGGTCGTATTCCGCATTGATCGGCCTTCTGGTGGCGCTGGTGGCCTGGGCGCTGCCGGCGCACCTGAGTGGGCTGGCCGGGTTCTGCCTGGGGTTGCTCGGACTGCAGGGAGTGGTGGTCGGGCGCATCAAGCGCCGCATCGACACGGAGTCGCACGCATGAGCACGCACGGCGTTTTCATCGCCGGGACCGACACCGAGATCGGCAAGACCCACGCCAGCGTGGCGCTGGTTCACGCCCTGCGCGCCGCAGGCCAGCGCGTGTGCGGCATGAAGCCGGTGGCCAGCGGCTGCGAGTCCACGCCCGAGGGCCTGCGCAATGGCGATGCGATTGCATTGCAGGCGGCCAGTCATCCGCGACCCGCATACGAACGGGTCAATCCATGTGCGATGCGTGCCGCGGTCTCGCCGCACCTTGCGGCGCGCGAGGATGGCGTGACCGTTGCGCTGGACCCGATCCGCGAGGCCTATGCAGCGATGGCTGCAGAGTGTGACTGCCTCGTGGTCGAGGGCATCGGTGGCTGGATGGTGCCGCTGGGCGACGACCTGCTGGCTTCGGCGATCCCGGCGGCGCTCGACCTGCCGGTGATCCTGGTGGTTGGTCTGCGCCTGGGCTGCCTCAATCATGCCTTGCTCAGCGCGCGGGCCATCCAATCCGATGCTTGCCGCCTGCTGGGCTGGATCGGCAACCGCGTGGATCCGGAAATGGCGATGGCGCAAGAGAATATCGAGACCCTGCGCCAACGGATGCCCGCGCCCTGCCTGGGCGTGCTCGATCATGGGCCGTCGCCGGAACATGCTGCCGGGCGGCTTGATGCTGCGGTCGCCGCGCTGCTGGACGATTGCAGCTGACCGCTCCCGCATTGCCGATCCATGCCGGCCACGGGTAAAGAGCAGGACGGCCTTCCGGCTCTAGTTCCCAGCCGATCCACCCAACGACTTGCAAGGAATCTTTTCGTGATGCCCAGCATTCGCCGTCTTACCCTGGCCAGCATGGTCACGGCCCTCGTGGCCGTGGCCGGTTGTTCATCCTCGAACACCCCGTCCGCAAGCACCGCGGGCACGGCTCCTTCCAGCACCCCGGCCCCGGCCGGATCGAGCGCCCCCATGAAGCGCGAAAATCCGTTGCTGAGCAAGAGCGACCTGCCGTTCCAGGCACCACCGTTTGACCAGATCAAGGACAGCGACTTCGAGCCGGCCTTCAAGCAGGGCATGGCCGACCAGCTCCAGCAGGTCCAGAAGATTGCCGACAACCCGGCCAA
>NZ_JAQIBU010000061.1 GCF_027858935.1 Oleiagrimonas sp.
CTGCCGCGTGCGTCTGCCGGCAGTCCGTACTGGTAAAACGAAAGCAGGGCGTTCGGTCGACACATGGCATAGCTGATCGGGCGCGGGGGACACGAAAGCGAACCCAATGCGCAGGTCACTGCTGGTGCAGCGTTATCCCGAGCCGGCGTGGCCGAAATCGCGGTGCCCGGGAGCCAGACGGCACAGGCCAGGCCAATGCGCAGCGCAAGCAGGAATGTATGGGTCGGGACAGGCAGGCGGGTCGACACGGCCCGGTCTCCTCATAGGGGTGCATGGTTCAGGCCGACGCGGCAACAGCCGCACGCCACCGGCATGCCGCAGCCAGGATGGCTCGGATGGCCGCGGCTTGAGCGTCATCCCGTCCCTCCCGGGGACACAACGAAGGTACGCTAGCAGAAACCGTTGCCGCGGGGCAGCAGGCAAGTTGCCGATTCATGCCATCAGTTCGGATACGTGCGCACTGGCGCTGGCCGCCAGTGCGTTCAGGTCGTAGCCCCCTTCCAGGGTCGAGACCAGGCGGCCACCCGCGTGTGCATCGGCAAGGCGCACAAGTCGATCCGTTAACCAGACGTAGTCCTCGGTGTTCAGTTCCATCTGTGCCAGAGGGTCAAGCTTGTGCGCGTCAAATCCGGCCGAGACCAGCACCAGCTGCGGCCGGAAGTCGTAAAGGCGAGGCATCAGCAGGCCGTCCCAGACCTGGCGAAATTCCTGTGACCCGGTATTCGGCGGTAGTGGTGCGTTGACGATATTTCCAACCCCGGTGTCGATGGCGTTTCCGGTGCCCGGGTACAGCGGTGCCTGGTGACTGGAGACATACAGCACCCGGGGTTCTGCCGCGAAGATGGCTTCGGTGCCGTTGCCGTGATGTACATCGAAGTCGACGATCGCTACCCGCTTGAGCCGATGCACCGACAGAGCCTGCGCGGCAGCCACGGCAATGCTGTTGAACAGGCAAAAGCCCATGGCCTTGTCGGCCGTGGCGTGGTGACCCGGTGGACGGACCGCGCAGAATGCTCGTGTGCCGGGTCCTTCCATGACGGAGTCCACTGCGGCGACCACGGCTCCTGCGGCATGCAGCGCGGCATCGACAGAGCCGGGGGAGACGACAGTGTCTTCGTCCAGGTACACCTGCCCGGTTGCGGGCTCGCTTGCGAGGATGCGATCGACGTAGGCCGCGGCGTGCACGCGCAGGAGTTGCTCGCACGTGGCGGCGGGAGCCTCGATGCGATCAAGCGCGGCGAAGCGGTCGTGGTCGAGGGCTTCCAGTACGGCCTGCAGACGCGCAGCCGACTCGGGATGACCCGGCCCCGTGTTGTGCGCCATGCAGGCCGGGTGGGTATACAAACGCAGCAAGGGGATCATGTCGTGGGGCGGACGCGTTTCTGGCGCTGCCACAGGACCTCTCCGTGTCCGCTGGCCCGTGCCAGCACGCGGGCGACCACGAACAGCAGGTCCGAGAGCCGGTTCAGATAGCGGATTGCCTGCGGGCGTACGACCTCGCTGCGCGACAACGCCACGACTTCGCGCTCGGCGCGGCGGCAGACGGTGCGGGCGAGATGGCAATGCGCCGCGGCCATGCCGCCGCCCGGAAGGATGAACTCCTTCAGCGCAGGCAGTTCGGCATTGAAGTCGTCCAGCATGGTCTCCAGGCGTGCGATGTCGGTGTCCTGGATCATCTCCATCCCCGGGATGCAAAGCTCGCCACCCAGGTCGAACAGGTCATGTTGGACCTGGGTCAGCGACGCACGCACTTTTTCAGGAACGTCATCCACCGCGAGCACCATGCCTACCGTGCAATTGAGCTCGTCTGTGGTTCCGTATGCGCTGACCCGCGGTGCATCCTTGGCCACGCGCGAACCATCGCCGAGTCCGGTACTGCCGTCGTCGCCGGTGCGGGTATAGATCTTCGAAAGGCGGTTGCCCATGCCGGAACGCTTCAGAAAGCCGGCTGTGGGGCGCTGGACAGCACCGCAAAGCGTCTGGAAAGCAGGGCGAAGCCGCCAAACAGGGCGCCGCTCCAGAACAGCGTGCCCGGTAGCGAGCCGTATTGATAGAAGGGGACGCCCGCCAGGTAGCAGGCGGCAAGGCCGGACAGATTCGGGGCGTACATGCCCGAAGCCAGCCAGACTGCGAAATTGGTGATCAGATAGAAGCCGGTGGCGCCCGCCGCCGCCGTGGCAAGTACACGCAGGCCACTGCGCTTGCGGCGCAGCATCATGGATCCCAGCACCACGCCCAGCGCCATGCAGCCGTAGATGACCGGGGCCAGTGCGTAGAAGCCGATGACCATGTCCGAGACGACCATCGCGAGCAACGGCACCAAGAGCGCCCACTTGCGGTCGCGGAACAGTGCGCCGCCGAACAGGGCAATCGCCATCACCGGAGTGAAGTTGTACGGCACGACGCCCGGCATGAAATGGATCAGCAGGCGTACGGCCACGGCGAAGGCAATCATGCCGGTGAGGACCAGCATGCGTGGTGTGATCAGGCGAGGCGGTTGGGACGGCATCAAGAGCACCCTTGCGAGGTCTGGAAATGATCCAACTAGGATACTGCATATCGGTGATGGTCACAGGCCCCTCGCGAGGCCCGCGCAAGCGGGTATCATCGTGCGCATGAGTGAACAAACCGACATTCTGGTGATCGGCGGCGGCCTGGTCGGGACCAGTCTTGCCATTGCCCTGGATGCGGCCGGCCTGGATGCCACGCTGGTTGAGGCCAGTCCTCCACGCGCAGCTGGGGGCTCCAGTTACGGAGAACGCAACCTGGCGCTTGCGCGTGCCACCGTCAACGGGCTCCGCGCCATCGGGGTCTGGTCGCATGCCGAAGCCGGAGCTACACCGATTCGCCACATTCATGTCAGCCGCGCCGGGGACTTTGGCAGTACCCGGATCGATGCCCGGGCCATGGGTCTGGATGCGGTTGGCTGGACGTTGCCCGCACGCGAACTGGGTCTGGCACTGCAGGCAAGGCTGGCCTCCTGCGAGCGGTTGCAGCGCAGGGTACCCGCGCGGCTGCAGCGCCTGGAACGCAACGAAGATGGTTGGGTTGCGCAGGTTGAGGCTGAAGGCGATACGCGCGTCATCAATGCGCGATTGCTGGTCGGTGCTGACGGTACCGGCTCGGCCGTGCGGAATGCTCTGGGCATGGGCACCGACGAGTACGACTACGCGCAGACGCTGTTCGTATGCACGGTCACGCCGTCGCGTGCACCTGAGGGACGCGCTTTCGAGCGCTTCAGCGATGAAGGCCCGGTGGCCTTGCTGCCCCTGGCCGGTGACCGTGCCGGCCTTGTATTGACCGTGGCAGCCGCGCAAGCCGAAGCCGTTTCGGCATTGGACGATGCGGCTTTCATCGCCCTCGCGCAGCGCCGCTTCGGCTGGCGCTTGGGCCGGCTGCAGCGCCCCGGGAAGCGTCATCCCTACCCGATCCGGCGCGTGGCTGCGGACCGGGTGACCGGACCGCGGGCGGTACTGGTCGGCAACGCCGCGCAGACGATCCATCCGATCGGTGCCCAGGGGTTCAACCTGGGATTGCGGGATGCGTTGACCCTGGCCGAGATGGTCGCGGACCACGAAGATCCGGGGGCGCCGGGTTTGCTCGAGGCCTACGCCGCACGCCGTGCGCCCGATCGCGATGGGGTGATGGCGATGAGTCATGGCCTGGTCCGGCTGGCCTGCCTTGCGCAACCCGAGCTGTCGCCGCTGCGTTCGCTGGGTCTGCTGACCGTCTCGGCCTTGCCGCTGCTGCACCAGCGGGTGGCCCTGCACGGCATGGGCTTCCGTGGCCGACCGCCGCAGGCCGTGTTGGAGGCCACGCCATGAGCGCAACCGCAGCCACAAGCCGTACCCGGCGCCGTCGTGCTCCCGCCCTGGACGTCGTGGTCGCCGGCGGCGGCATGGCGGGTGCGACCGCTGCCCTGGCATTGGCGCATGAAGGTTTCACCGTGGCCATCATCGAGTCGCGCGAGCCCAGGCCCTGGCAGGCTAAGGATGAGGTTGATCTGCGCGTGGTCGCGCTGGCGCCATCCTCGGCACGACTGCTGGATACCCTCGGGGTGTGGTCGACGATCCGCGATGCCAGGGTCGGACCGTATCGGCACATGCATGTGTGGGACGCCGGTTCCGGCGGCACGCTCGATTTCGATGCTTGTGGTCTGCAGCGCGGCACGCTGGGCTGGATTGTCGAGAACCGGCTGGTGCAGCACACCCTGTGGCAGGCCCTGGCACCGGCCGGCGTGCGCTGCCTGTGCCCGGCGCAGGTCGAGGATTTCACCGCCGACGATGGGGGTGTTCGGGTGGATCTAGCCGATGGCAGTAGCCTGGAGGCTTCCCTTCTGGTCGCTGCCGATGGCGCTGCATCGCCGCTGCGCGTCAGGGCCGGGATCGGGACGACAGGTCGGGACTATGCACAGCGCGGTGTGGTTGCGCACGTACGCACACAGAGACCTCACGGCAACACCGCATGGCAGCGTTTCCTGCCCACGGGGCCGATCGCACTGCTGCCGCTGGCCGATGGACGCTGTTCCATCGTCTGGACGCTGCCCGAGACGCAGGCCGAAGCCATGCTGGCACTGAGCGACACGGCATTTTGCGAGGCGGTCGGGGTGGCCACGGACTTCCGGCTGGGTCTGGTATCGGAAACCTCGTCACGCGGGGCGTTCCCGTTGCGGCTGCAGCTGGCCGAGCGCTACATGAGTGATCGCATGGTGCTGCTTGGGGATGCCGCGCATGTGGTGCATCCGCTTGCCGGACAGGGGGTGAACCTGGGTTTGCGTGATGTCGCGGAACTGCGCGACACCCTGGTCGCGGCCCGCGAGGGCGGTCGCGATATCGGCATCGGGACAGTGCTGCGCAGGTATGCACGGCGTCGCCGCAGTGCAGACACTTTGGACGCACGCGTGTTCGATGCCATTGAGCACGTGTTCATGGGAAAGTCTGCCGCGTTCGCCCCATGGCGTGGACTGGGCATGCGGATACTGGATCACACGGATGGAGCCAAGCGCCTGTTCGCACGTCATGCAGCAGGGATCTGAATCCTTGCCGAGCCAGCATCCACACCGGTTTCATACGAAGCGTGGATGAAACACAGGTTCCCGCCATGCGCGTGGTCCGCATCCCGGACTGCGCCCCACGACTTGCGGGTTTGTTGCTTGGGGACCGGTCAAAGTATTCTCACCAGATGAACACATCCGACCATGCCAGCGCCCATCAGCGCCTTCGTGAACAGGCCATTCGGCAGATCAGGTCCGATCAGCCGGAAGCTGCGCAGGCCACGCTTGAAATCCTGGTCCGGCAAGCGCCCCAGGACACTCCCGCGTGCCTGGAACTGGCGGATCTGATGTACAGGCGGGGGCAGTTCAGGGCATCGTCCGAGCCCCTGTTGCAGGCATCGGAACACCTGCCCAGACATGCGCCACTGGTTCTCCAACTAGCCGATCATCTGACGGTTCGAGGCGAAGTCCTGGCTGCCCGAAAATGCCTGGATTTCTTGTCCCAGGCGCCGGATCCTCCTGCAGAGCTGTTGACGGGCCAGGCGAACATGCGTTTCAGGTTGGGCGAGGTCGTCAAGGCCAGGGAATTGCTGCAGCGCGCACTCAAGGCCGGTGCGGATGATCCCGGCCAGCATCACATGCATGCCATGCTGCTCCAGTTCACCGGTTGTGACGAACAGGCCCGGGTCGAGCTGGAAAAGTGTCTGCAACGCTGGCCCCATTTCGGCGATGCGGCGATGGCATTGGTGAACTTGCGTCGGCAGAGCGCGGATTCCAATGTGCTTGATCACATCGAGGCCCAGTTGCATCGGCTTCCTGCTGAAAGTCGGGATCCTGATGAACAGTTCGTCCGCGCCGAATTTGAATATGCTCGTTTCAAGACGCTGGACGACCTCGGGCGTGTCGACGAGGCTTGGCCCTCGTTGGCGCGCTGTAACGCGATTATGCATGCGCTCAATCCGAACGACGCTACCGGCGAGGCTGCTGTGACTGAAGCGCTGATCGGTGCTTCCGCCAAGATCAAGGATGCGAAGCATGCGTCCGACCCGGACTTTCAGGGCCCGGTGCCCATTTTCATCGTCGGCATGCCGCGTTCGGGTACCACGCTGCTCGACCGTATGCTCTCCAGCCATTCGCAGGTGGCTTCCGCGGGCGAAATCAACGATTTTCTGCGGCAATTGCATTGGGTCGCCGATGTGGCCCCGGGCGGAGTGCAGGGCATGCTCGAGTCGATCCGCAGGAGTCCGGAAATTGATTTCGGGCTGTTGGGGTCGCGCTATCTCGAGCAGACGCAATGGCGCGCGCGTGGATGCGGATATTACGTTGACAAGCTGCCCACCAACATCCAGATGATCGCGCTGATCCGCCGGGCGCTGCCGCACGCGCCGATCATACACATGGTGCGCGAACCGATGGACGTGTGTTTTTCCAACTTCAAGGCCATGTTCGGCAATATCTCCGCCTACAGTTATGACATGCTGGCATTGGCGCACTTTTACAGACAATACCGTCTCCTCGCGGCGCATTGGAGCGCAACCCTGCCCGGGGCCATGCTCGAGGTGTCCTATGCGCAGCTGGTGCGCGAGCCGGATGTGGCGATGCGTCGTGTGCTGGAGCATTGCGGGCTGGATATCGAGCAGGACTGTCTGCACCCCGAACGCAACCCCTTGCCGGTCGCCACACCCAGCAGTACGCAGGTTCGCGAACCGATCCATACGCGCAGCATCGGCCAGTGGCGGCAGTATGCCGAGCAGCTGGAACCGTTGCGCCGGGCGCTGTCCTGATGACCGGGCAAACAGCTTGCCCGCATCGCAACGGCCGAATAGCGGCCACTTCGCGTCGAGGGCACAGGGTTCAGCGCCGGCGGGGGCTTTTACGATGACCTCCGGTCCAGTCGACGTGTCTGAAGACCGTTTGCGGCTGACGGCCCGTCAGGCTGTCGAAAGCGGTCGGCTGGAAGCCGCGCAGTCTTCCCTTGAATCCCTGTTGCAGCACAATCCCGCTGACGCGCATGCGCGTCTGGCACTGGCCCAGGTGGTGCTTCAACGTGGGCAGTTGCGTGCGGCCACCGGACATTTGCTGCACATCGTCCAGGCCCTGCCCAATGATGCACCGTTGATCATCCAGCTGGTTCCGCTGCTGCATCTGACCGGGGAGATCGTGGCCGCAAGGAGCTGCCTTGACCATCTCGCGCGCGCGCCGAACCCGCCACCTCGCGTGCTTGCCGCTCAGGCGAACCTGCGATGGATTCTGGGCGAGATCGAAACCGCCGCCCGGTGGATGGATCGTGCGGTGCAGGCCGGCGTGGATTCACCCGACGAACGCTACCTGCAGGCGCTGTTGCACCAGTTTACGGGCGACATGGAACGGGCCGCAAGCGAGCTGGAATCCTGCCTTCAGCGATGGCCCGGGTTCGGCGCTGCGGCCGTGGTACTGGCAAACCTGCCCACGCGGGAATCGGCCCAGTCTCGACTTGCGTTTCTCGAGGCCCAACTGGCCCGCATTCCTGAGGCGACTGGCTCGGTGCATGAAAAACGCGTACGCGCCGAGTATGCCTCCGCATTCTTCACCCTGTTGGACGGTCTCGGGCGACAGGATGAGGCATGGCAGGCGCTGCAACAAAGCAATGCGGTGATGCACGAGTTGCTCCCCTATGACGCTGGCGAAGAGGTCGCCATCATCGACACGATCCTGGAAGCGGCGGCATCCCTCTGCGCGCTGGGTGCCGATGCCCAACCACGGCATGCCGGCCCGATGCCGATCTTCATCGTAGGCATGCCGCGATCGGGTTCGACCCTGCTTGAGCGCATGCTCTCGAACCATTCACAGGTGGCTTCCACAGGCGAGATCAACGACTTCATGTGCCAGTTGCACTGGACAACGGATGTGGCGCCGGGCGGCATGCGTTCCATGCAGGAAATATTCCGGCGCAGTCCCGGCATCGACTTCGCGCAACTTGGCGCGCGCTACCTCGAGCAGACCCAGTGGCGTGCGCAGGGCAACACACACTTCATTGACAAGATGCTGATCAACATCCAGGCGGTGCCGTTGATCCGGCGCGCCCTGCCGGAAGCGCCGATCCTGCACCTGGTCCGCGATCCGATGGACGTGTGCTTTTCCAACCTGAAAGCCAACTTCGGTCTTTCTTCGCCCTACAGCTACGACATGCTGGCCATGGCGCATTACCATGATCAGCATGCGCGGCTGGTGGCGCAATGGCATGCCAGCCAGCCGGGTGCCATGCTCGATGTTCACTACTCGGACTTGGTACATTCGCCTGAGGCGACATTGCGCAGCGTGCTCGCCCATTGTGGTCTGGAGCCGGAGGTCGCCTGCCTGCGGCCGGAACACAATACGGCGCCGGTCGCCACTCGGAGCAGCCCCCAGGTACGCGAAGCGATCCATACCCGCTCCATCGCGCAGTGGCAGCGCTACGCCAGACAGCTGGAGCCGTTACGCAAGGCGCTGGCATGATCGGCATCCCCGGCATCATATGCAGGCGCGTTCTGCGCGCAGGTTTACCTGATGCCATGCATCCAGAAACGGCATCCACCCATGACCATGAATGAATTGTCCGAAACCGAACGCAGCCTTCGCCTCCAGGTCGGCAGAAACATCAAGGCGGGCCGACTGGACGTCGCGCAGGCTGCGCTGGAATCGCTGGTGGCCGACAAACCGGGGGATCCCTACGCACGTATCGATCTTGTGGCCGTGATGCTTGAGCGGGGATTGCTCCGCGCGTCCACGGCGCATCTGCTGGAGGCCGCATCGATGCTTCCCGACGACCGGGAATTCATCAGCCACATGGTGCGCAGGCTGTACTTCTGTGGCGAGATCGTGACGGCTCGCGCATGCCTGGATACGCTCGAGCGACGGACTGAAAAATCGCCTTCGGCCATGGCCGAGCAGGCGCAACTGCGCTGGATGCTTGGCGAAATTCCCGCCGCACGAAAGCTGATGGAGCAGGCGATGGCAAGCGGCATCAACGCTCCCGATCCTGTCTACCTTCATGCGTTGCTTCTTCAGTACACAGGCGAAGCCGGGCAGGCCGAAGTCGTACTTGACGACTGCCTTCGCCGCTGGCCGCGTTTTGGCGAGGCGGCCGTGACACGATCGAGCTTGCGTGTGCAGACGGTTGGGGCAAACCACGTTCAGGCTCTCCAGGCGCAGATCGAGCGCATGTCGGCCAAGCTCGACGTTCCCGGCGCCAGGTTGGGTCTCGCCGGATTCGAGTGGGCCTTGTTCAAGGAGTTCGATGACCTCGGACGCCATGAGGAGGCATGGCAGGCGCTGGAACGCAGTCAGGTCCAGATGCGCCAGATCGTTTCGTATGATGAGCAAGGCCAGACCCGACTCACGGATGCGCTCATCCGCGCATGTGACGCACTGGGTCCTGCGCGCGACGCGGTCGCACAGGAGCAGCAAGGCCCGATGCCGATTTTCATTGTCGGCATGCCGCGATCAGGCACGACCCTGCTGGACCGCATGTTGTCGAACCACTCGCAGGTGGTATCCGCGGGCGAAATCAATGATTTTCGGCGTCAGCTTCGCTGGATGACCGACATCCCTCCGGGCGGTATTCCTGCGATGTTGAAGGTGCTCGAACACAGCGCGGATATCGATTTCGCCCGACTGGGGGAGCGCTATCTGGAGCAGACCCAATGGCGGGCGGATGGGCATCGATATTTCATCGACAAGTTGCCCATCAACATACGCATGGTGCCGTTCATCCAACGGGCCCTGCCGCATGCGCCGATCCTGCATCTGGTCCGCGAACCGATGGATGTGTGCTTCTCCAACTACAAGGGCATGCTCGGACCGTCTTCGGCTTACAGCCATGATATGCGGTCCCTGGCCCATTATTTTGCGCAATATCAGCGTGTGAGCATGCATTGGCACAACACCATGCCCGGGGTCATGCTGGATGTGCCGTATGCCGCGCTGGTGAGCGACAC
>NZ_JAQIBU010000174.1 GCF_027858935.1 Oleiagrimonas sp.
CGCTGGATCGAGCAGGCGCTGGAGCTGGGCATCGACAGCTTCGACCACGCCGACATCTACGGCGACCATGGGGTGGAGTCGCTGTTCGGCGAGGCACTGGCCGCTGCACCCGGTCTGCGCGAGCGCATCAAACTGGTGACCAAGTGCGGAATCAGGCTGGCCTCGCAGGACCAAGGGGTGACAGTCAAGCACTACGACACTTCGGCGGCCTATGTGCGGGGCCGGGTGGAGCAGTCGTTGCGCAATCTGCACACTGAACGACTGGACATGGTGCTGGTCCATCGCCCGGATTACCTCATGGACGCGGCGGCACTGGCCGACACCTTCACCGCGCTCACGAACGAGGGCAAGGTCGCGCGCTGGGGCGTGTCCAACCACAGCCGCGTTCAGTTCGAGCTGCTGCATGCACACTTCCCGCTGGCCACGAACCAGGTCGAGCTCTCGCCGCTGGCCCCGGGGGCGCTGGACGACGGCACGCTGGAGCAGGTCCAGATGCTGGGGCTGCGACCGATGATCTGGTCGCCGCTTGGCGGCGGTCGCCTGTTTACCGGCGAGGACGAACAGGCCATGCGCGTGCGCGACGTGATGCAGCCGATGGCCGAACGCTACGGCGTATCGCTGGCGACCTTGGCCTATGCCTGGATCCTGCGCCTGCCCTCGCGCCCGCATCCGATCACCGGCACCGGACGCATCGAGGGCCTGCGCGAGGCAATGGCAGCACTGGACGTCACGCTTGATGCCGAGGACTGGTACGCGATCTGGACCGCCGCGAAAGGCCATGCGGTCCCTTGAACGCACCCTTGCAAGGTATGGCGTGCCCCAGGCACTCCCTGCTGCAGTCGGACCATGGTCGGGTTGCAACGCTTGCCGGGCAGACAAGATCCAACGTCTTCTCTGCCGCTTCCCGCAGGCGCTTCGCTTATTCGGGCTGCGCATGCCCGGGACGCGTGGAACTCACTAACCCTCCATTCCGGCACAGCTCGATACCTTGGCTGGGCGGGATGCCGCGGACGGATCACGGGCGCTGAAGCAGCGCTGGTTTTGATCGCCTTTCACAGCGCGGAGAATCCACGGCCCCTCCAGCCCGTGCCGACCTCCGAGCAACACAATTCGATAACCTGCCGCCGCCGTGAAGTGGTTCGGGTAAACTCCATGAACTGGGGACATGCTCACGGCGCGGGGCCGCGACATCGGGCTGCGGATGCCGACTGCGGGGGAAGCACATGCACGCACAGGATATTCTCGGCACCATCCTGCTGGTGGTCGGCGCCATCATTGCCGTGTCCGAGATGCACACGCTCACCATCTACCTGATCGCCATCGCGCTGGCCTGTTTCGTGGGTGCGGTCGTGGCGTTCTACGGCGGTGGACTCACCGCGACCCTGGTCGTGATCGGCATCGTGATCCTGCTCGGCATGCCACTGGCGCACTGGGTGCGCGGGCGCATGAAAAACCGCGCCTCGGACGAGGTCAGCCAGGACGACGTGGGCCGCCCGGTCACCGTGATCGAGGCCGGCGTCGACGGTGCCCTGCGCGTGTACTACCGGGGCACGGACTGGAATGCACGTCTGATGCACCGGAACGAAACCATCCCGCAGCCGGGGCAGACCTTTTCCATCATCACCCGCGAGGGCAGCACCCTCGTGATCGGAACGCCTGCAGCATCCGACTGATTCCCGCCGTCCATCGTTTTTGCAAGGAGAGCACCATGCAAACCAGTCTCATCGTTGCCATCGTCCTGGTGGTCATCGCCTTCACCCTGATCAGCCGCGGCCTGCGCATTGTGCCGCAGCAGCACGCATGGGTGGTCGAGCGGCTGGGCCGCTACAGCCGCACGCTGGAGCCGGGTCTGAACCTGCTGATCCCGATCGTGGACAAGGTCGCCTACAAATTCGATCTGCGCGAAACGCCGATGGACGTGCAAAAGCAGGTGTGCATCACCAAGGACAATACGCAGATTTCCATCGACGGCGTGTTGTACCTGCAGATCACCGACCCCAAGGCCGCCGCGTACGGGACCTCCGACCCGATGTCCTCGGTCGAGCAGCTGGCGCAGACCATCATGCGTTCGGACGTGGGCAAGAAGCAGCTCGATGAAGTGCTGTCCTCGCGCACCGAACTCAACGTCTCCATCGTCAGCGAGCTGGACAACGCCGCGGTCAACTGGGGCGTGAAGGTGCTGCGCTACGAGATCCGCGACATCAATCCGCCGGCCGAAGTGATCCGCGCGATGGAACTGCAGATCACCGCCGAGCGCCAGAAACGCGCGCTGATCGCCAAGTCCGAGGGCGAGAAACAGCAGGCCGTGAACGTCTCCGAAGGCGAGCGCCAGCAGCAGATCAATCGCGCCGAAGGCGCCAAGCGCGCCAAGATCCTGCAGGCCGAAGGCGACGCCCAGGCCGTAACCACCGTGGCCGAAGCCACTGCCCGCGCGCTGGCCACTGTGGGCGCCGGATTGCAGCAATCCGGCGCGCAGGACGCCATGAAGATGCAGGTGGCGCAGGACTTCATCGCGCAATGGGGCGGCATCGCCAAGGAATCCAACGTGATGATCGTGCCGTCGGACATGGGCGACCTGTCCAAGGTCGTCGGTACCGCGTTCAGGATCGTCGACGGCATCAAGCCCAAGCCCGCAACCTGAAGGCTTCACATCGCGCAGCCCGGGTAAGCAAAGCGCCTCCGGGGACAGGCGACCCGTGTCCTGTTCATACGCCATGCATGCAGGAGCCTTGTTGCGATCCGTCCCGGATGCGGCGATGGATTATCCGTGAGGCAAGGTGTCCAGCCAAGTGGCGAGGGCGTGCATGACCTCGCTCCGCTTCGGCTCGGCTTCGTTGAACAGCTCGTGGAAGCACGAGGGGAATGCCCGATAGGTGACCCGTTCGGTGTCCTGTGCGGCTGCGGCGAAATCACGACTGCCGTCGGGATCGACCAGATGGTCCGTACCTGCCGCCATCAACAGGGTCGGCACTGCAAGACGCGACGCATCGGCAATGCACGACGCCCCGGCGCGGAAAATAAAGTCGGCCAGGCGCGGCGTGATACGGCGGCTGCACAGTGAATCCACCTCGACCCGTGCGGCGACGGCCGGATCGTGCGAGAGCCACTGCAGGTGCTGGCTGCGGGTAAGCGGAAGCCTGGGCACGGTGAACGTGAACACCCGCACCAGGCGCTTTATGAAACCTGATTCAAGACTGCGCAGGGCCGGCGAAGACATCACCAGCCCATTCGGCACCACGCGCCCATCCAGCACCGCGCGTGCGACCACCAGCCCGCCCATGCTGTGCCCGACCAGTAAAGGTGGGCGATCAAAACGCTTGGCGTAATCGGCGAAGATGGCCGTCAGATCGGTCAGCAGGTCGTCCGCCCGATGCAGAGCACCGCGCGCGCCGGTCGAGCGGCCATGTCCGCGCTGGTCATAGGCGCACACATCCAGGCCGCGCCGATTGAACCAGGACGCAACCTCCGCGTAGCGACCACTATGCTCGCCCAGGCCGTGTACCAGCAGCACGCCGCGTCGGGCATTGTCGACCGGCCAGTGGCGAAGGAACAGAACCTCCCCGTCGTCCATCTGGCGTGTGTCCGTTGCAGCAGGACGCTGGTGCGAACCGGCAACCGGCGCTGTGGCGTTCATCGGCAGGAGACCCGTGAAATCTGCACACGCCGATCATGCCCGAGCTGGACCTTCGTGACCAACACGCGCGCAATCAGCACGATCCCGCCCCCATCCGGCCACCCTGCACGGCCTGGCCCGGAAAAGCGCGGCGTGCGGCCTCGGCTTCATCGGCAGTCAGCGCCAGCGGCTCGTCCGAGCGCGTCCTGCTGGATGTGCGCGCAGCTTCCAGCACGGCCATCACGGCCAGCGCCTGGATCGGCTCGACCGGGTTGGCAGCATGCCCCTTGATCGCCTCGCATAGTCCGGCGTAATACTTGCGGTAGTCGCCAACGGGAGCCGCTCGCTCCACCGGTGCAACGTCCGCATCGCCATTGAACTGCTGTAACGGGTCCGGATCCTGGCCCCAACCGGAGGCGCCGGGCGCCATTCCTGCGCGCAACTGGCTCTCCTGCACGTCCGCGCCTTTCTTGACCAGGCTGCCCCGCGTGCCGTGCACGGTGAAGCGCACCAAGCCACCGGCCGCCAGCATGCCCGCGTGCAGGATCACCTGCAGGGGCCCGTAATCCAGCATCAGGTGCATCCAGTCGTCGACGCTGCCGCCGTTGCGCTGGATGGCCTGGCGCGCATTCACGGAGTCGGGCAGGCCGAACAGCAGCAGCGCCTGGTCGATCAGGTGTGGCCCGAGGTCGTAGGCAAGACCCGCGCCGGGCACCGGCTGTTCGCGCCAGCGCTCGCGAACCTGCGGGCGGAAGCGGTCGATGTGGGACTCAAAGTGCACGACCCGACCGATACGCCCGCAAGCGATCGCTTCATGCACCGCCTGGAAATCGCTGTCCCAGCGGCGATTCTGGAATACCGAAAGCACCGTTCCGGATGCTTTCGCCGCACGCAGCAGCGCACGCGCCTCAGTCAGATCCAGCACGAACGGCTTGTCCACCACCACATGCTTGCCCGCACGCAGGGCCGCATCCGCGAGGGATGCGTGCACGGCATTCGGCGCCGCAATCACCACAAGATCGACCTCGGGATGCCGGGCCATGCGCTCGGGATCGGCCTCGACTTCCACGTCGGGAAGATCCGCATGCACACGCGCGGCGTCACGGGAGCAAACCACGCTGAGCCGCAGGCCGGAATCGGCCATGATCAACGGCGCATGGAAGGTCCGGCCGGCGTAACCGTAACCGATCAGTCCGGCGCGGATGGGCGTGGCTGCGGGCTTGGCGTTCAACAAATTCTCCACGAAGACGGTCGCGCAGTGCCGGGCACGATCACGACCGGCGCGCATGGAGGATACGGCCGCTGGCGGCGACGATCAGCTTCATGCATGACTCATTCCGGCTTGCGCGCCACCAGATCGATCAGTGCGGACATGCCTTCATGACGACCTTCGTGCAGTTCCTCGTCGTAACTTGCGAGATGCTCGATCGTGAGATCGGCGAAGGCTTCGCGAAGCATCGGCTCGGTATACATGTTCTCGGCCTGGGGCGGGCCCCCGGTGCCGTAGGCCAGTTGCTCGGGACGGTACCCCTCCAGCAACAGCAGACCCGCGGGCTTGAGCGCGGCGACCATCGAGGCGAACAGGCGGGCGCGGAAATCCGGTTCGGCAAACTGGATGAAGATCGCCGCGATCACGTCGAAGCGTTGCTGACCGAAATCCCATGCGGACAGGTCGGCATGCTCGTAGTGCATGGCCACGCCGCGTTTGGCGGCCAGCTTGCGGCTCTTCGCCAGGGCCACCTCGGAACCGTCCACGGCCAGCACGTCCAGGCCCTGCTCGGCCAGCCACACGCCGTTGCGGCCTTCGCCATCGGCGACGGCCAGTGCCGTGCCATGCGTTGGCAGTCGCTCCTTGTGCCGGGTAAGGAAGACATTGGGTTCGGTACCGAACAGGAAGCTTTCGCCAGCGTAGCGTTCGTCCCAGGTAGGCATGGGTTGGTTCTCCAGATCACACGTCAATCCATCATTCTACCCCCGTGCCGCGCGCACCCGTAGCCCGCTACAATGGGCGGATGTCCCTGATCCAACTCCTCACGGTCGACTACAGCGTCGGCGGCCCGCTGCTGCTGGACAGCATCGATTTCACCCTGGAAACGAACGAGCGCGTGTGCATCGTCGGGCGCAACGGCGCCGGCAAGTCCACGTTGCTGCGGCTGCTCGATGGTGCGATCACGCCCGACGACGGCGAGATCCGTCGCCAGGGCGGACTGCGCGTGGCGCGCCTGACCCAGGAAGTGCCGCAGCAGGACCACGGCAGCGTGTTCGACGTGGTGGCCGCGGGCCTGGGCGATCTCGGCGCACATCTGGCCGCATTCCACCACGCCGCACATGAGGGTGACATGCAGGCCATGGCGCACGCACAGGAGCGCATCGAGGCCGGCCACGGCTGGGATCTGGACACCCGCGTCACCCAGACCCTGTCGCGTCTGGGCCTGGACGGCGACGCCGGGTTTGTCGCCCTGTCCGGCGGCATGAAGCGCCGAGTGCTGCTGGCGCAGGCGCTGGTGTGCGCCCCTGACGTGCTGCTGCTGGACGAGCCGACCAACCATCTGGACATCGAGGCGATCGACTGGCTGCAGGAATTCCTGCGCGGTTTCGGCGGCAGCATCGTGTTCGTCACCCATGACCGCCGCTTCCTGCGTGAACTGGCCACGCGCATCGTGGAGATCGACCGCGGACGCCTGACCGACTGGCCCGGCGACTATGACAATTACCTGCGCCGACGCGAGGAGCGCGCCCACGCCGAGGCCCAGGCGCATGCCGCCTTCGACAAGAAACTGGCGCAGGAAGAAGCCTGGATCCGCCAGGGCATCAAGGCCCGCCGCACCCGCAACGAGGGTCGGGTGCGCGCGCTGAAGGCGCTGCGCAACGAACGTGCCGAGCGGCGCGAGAAGACCGGTACCGCGAAGATGCAGCTGGCCGATGCGCAGGCTTCCGGCCGCAAGGTGCTGGAGGCCAGGGAGATCGGCTTCAACTACGGCGAGCGCGTGCTGGTGAAGGACTTTTCCACCACCGTGATGCGCGGCGACCGCATCGGCATCATCGGCCCCAACGGCGCCGGCAAGACCACCCTGATCCGCCTGTTGCTGGGACAGACGCCGCCCGACAGCGGCAGCGTGAAGGTGGGCCAGGGCCTGGAAGTCGCCTATTTCGACCAGCACCGTGCGGCGCTGGACGACCGCCTGAATGCCGCCGACAACGTGGCCGAGGGCCGCGAATTCATCGAGCTCAACGGCAAGCGCACGCACATCATGGGCTACCTGCAGGACTTCCTGTTCGCCCCCGACCGTGCCCGCGCACCGATCACGCGCCTGTCCGGCGGTGAGCGCAACCGGCTGCTGCTGGCCAAGCTGTTCGCCAAACCCTCCAACCTGCTGGTGATGGACGAACCGACCAACGACCTGGACGTGGAAACCCTGGAACTGCTGGAAGACCTGCTGGCCGACTACAGCGGCACGTTGCTGCTGGTCTCGCATGATCGCGAGTTCCTCGACAACGTGGTCACCAGTACCCTGGTGCTGGAGGGCGAGGGCCGCATCGGCGAATACATCGGCGGCTATCAGGACTGGCTGCGCCAACGCCGCGACACCCAGACCTGGGGCGGACCCGCCGCAACGCCGGCAAGCGCCGGCAAGCCGCCGCCGGCCGCAGCCCCTTCCCCGGTCCCGGCGCCGCCCGAACGCCGCAAGCGCAACTACAAGGACCAGCGTGAACTGGACCAGCTGCCGGCGCGCATCGAAAAACTGGAAACCGACATCGCCGCCCGCACCGTGGCCATGAACGCCCCGGACTTCTTCCAGCAGGACAGCGACGCCATCGTGGCGGCCAACGAGAAGCTTGCCGCACTGCAGGCGGAACTGGAAACCGCCTACGCGCGCTGGGCCGAACTGGAAGCTTGATTCTCCGGACGTATTGTGCCCTGCAAGCGACGTCGTCGCACAAGGCCCCGGTCCGGCCGTTCGCAAGCCGCGCGGTCATGCCGCACATCCATGCGCATCCCAGCCCGAAAACCGCCGCAATCGTATCGCCCCAGTCGTGGTGCCGGGTGGATCAGATTCGCTCATCCCGCTTGTCCCAGATAGCGTTGCAACGGCAGCAGGGCGGCCCGAAGCGCCGCAAGCGTGGGTCGCGCCCTCGTCTAGCGCGTATCATCCATACAGTTTTCCTGCACTGGAGTCTGCATGTACACCCTGTATTACGCGCCCGGTACCGCCGCCATGCTGGTGCATCTGGTCTTGCTGGAGGCTGACGTGCCGTGCAGCCTGATGCCGGTGGACCTGTCGGCCGGCGAGCAGCGTACTCCGGCCTATCTGGCGCTCAACCCGGGCGGCGTGGTGCCCACGCTGGTGGTCGATGGCGAGCCCCACTCGGAAGCGGCCGCCATGGCCATGCTGTTGACCGAACGCCATCCCGAGGCCCGGCTTGCGCCGGCCTTCGGCAGTGCGGCGCGGGCCGATTACCTGCAATGGATGTTGTACCTAGCCAACACCCTGCAGCCGGCTTTCCGTGAATGGTTCTATCCCGACGAACATGTGCCGGAGGCGCTTGAAGGCATCCGTGCCGCCGCACGCATCAAAATCGAGGGTGCATGGAAGCGACTGGATGCCCATCTGGCAGAACATGGCCCTTACATGCTGGGCAAGACCTTCAGCGTGGTCGACCTGTATGTGACCATGTTGATGCGCTGGGCACGCAACATGCCGCGGCCGGCCACGGACTCACCGCATCTTGCCGAACTGGCACGACGCATCAAGGCACGCCCGTCGTGGAAGGAACTGTACCGGATCGAACAACTTAGCGAATGGGCGTAAGCAACGAC
>NZ_JAQIBU010000286.1 GCF_027858935.1 Oleiagrimonas sp.
TCGTTCAATGGCCGCCTGCGCGACGAATGCCTTAACGAGCACTGGTTTCCCAGTCTGTTGCACGCACGTGCTGAGATCGAACGCTGGCGTCGGGAATACAACGAGGAGCGGCCGAAGAAGGCATTGGGCGGGCTGACGCCCGCTGCCTACGCGAAGCAGTTAAAGTGAACCTGGACTCTAAACCGTCCCGCTACTGAAAGCGGGGGGACGTCGAGTCCAACCCGGTCGACGTGGTCGGTCACCTCTTGCCGCTGCAACCGGGCAAGACGATACAAACTCAGCACCACCCTGCGATGCCTTGGCCGGTCGTTCCTGCATTTGTCACGACGCAGTTGCACTCACCCCATGGCTTTAAGGTGACTCGCCAGGCATTGATGTTTCTCATCCTGACGGCGAGCCGTTCCGGTGAAGTTCGTTTCATGTCGTGGGATGAGGTCGAACAAAAGGCTGCCGTATGGACGTTGCCTGCGGAACGGATGAAGGCCAAGCAAATCCATCGCGTGCCATATTGGCTATCCTCAAGCAACAACGAGGCCTGCACGACACGCGGGTCTTTCCGTCGGTGCGAGATCGTGCCGCGCTATCAGACATGACACTGACGGCGTTGCTCCGGCGCATAGAGAGAGGTTGACTGAAGGCCGGGCTAACCAGTCAAAAGACGAAGCTGACCTGTTTATATCGTTGATTTATGACGTACCTGCGACACTTGGGAAGCAATTTTCGCTAACCTCAGGACCATGCCCAAACGCCTGAAGCTCTCTTGGTTCACCGCGCCGGTTGCACTCGTGCTCGTGGCATGGATGCTGGGGGACTCCTTGCTGGCTATCGACTGGCTCGGTGTCGCCCGGGCGTGGTCATCGCTACCGGCAGGCCGTATCTCGGTCTCTCTGGCCGCCAGTCTGGTCAGCTTTTGCATGCTGGCGATGCTGGACGTGATCGCATCGCGGCTGACCGTGCCACAGCGCGTGTCCGCGAAGCTGGCTGCGTTTGCCGGTGCGGTATCGCACGCTTTTTCCAATACGCTGGGTTTTCCGGCAGTTACAGGTGGCGTGGTTCGCTATCGCATCTATGCCACTGCCGGCCTGGGCAAAGGTGACATCGCACGGATTGTTGCCCTGTCCGGCTTTGGTGTGGCGATGGGCTTTACGGTGGTGACCATGCTGGCCATGCTGTGGGAGCCGACGCTTGCGCACGGTTGGGGACGGCCTCTCGGGGCCGGCATCCTGCTCTTGCTGCTGGCGTTCCTCGCCTGGCTGAGGGGCACGCCGCGATCGCTGCGCATCGTTCGCTGGAAGCTGGATTTTCCGGATGCCACTGCGGCTGCCACGCAGATGGTCGTCGGTGGCATCGAGATGATCGCAGCCGTCGGCGCCCTGTACGTGCTGCTCCCGGTCGGCACCGCCCCACCATTCATCGACTTCCTGCCCATCTATGTGGGCGCCGTTGTCGCCGGCCTGATTAGTCACGTTCCCGGCGGGCTGGGCATATTCGAGGTGATCGTCCTGGCAACTTTCCCGCCGCACGCGCGCGCCGGCGTTCTCGCCGCCATGCTGTGCTATCGCCTGACTTACAGCCTTGTGCCGTTCGCGCTGGCGGCTGCGGCACTCGGCGCTTTCGAGGCACGTCGACCGCACAAGGCGGCGACCTGAATCAATTGGATCGCGGGTACTGCCTGATCAACCGCTGTTGATGCAGGTGATGGCGTGCCAGCGCGAGCATGCCAATGGGGCGGTGGCCCTGCGCGCGATTGGCGGCTGCTATCGAAAACAGCAAACGCTGCTTGGCAAAGACGATCCGGTAGACCTCGGCAATGGAGTACTTCGGATCCCACGCATGCACAGCCTCGGCGCCGGCACCATTCACTTCCATGATGGTGAATCGGCCGCAACGCAGATCCTGCAGCGTCCGGTAGCGAACATCGAAGCGGCCGACATGAAACTGCGGCATGTCTCGCGCGATGGCCTCGATGGCCGCGGTCAATTCCGGCGTGGCGCAATCTGAGCCATCTTCGTATCGTCCACCCACGCGGGTGGACGCAATAAGTGAAAGCCGCACGACTTCAGCCACGGCGGGCACATAGTCGCTGCTGTAATCGTAGTCATGTTCAGGGTTGCGTATCGTGCGCCGCAGCCGAACGTCCGCGCCAACCAGTTGCGCAACGCTGCTGAGCCCATCGCCGATGACTTGCGGATAGTGGCGCAGCAGGATGCCAAGCAACTGCCCGCAAGGCTGCTGCGGATGACGTACATAGAAGATCCCGGCCTCGCCCGGGTCGTCCAGATAAGCCTGCAGCATCAACGATGCATCCTGCGGATAAGCCGCAAGATAGGCCTCCAGCGCCTGAGCATTGTCGATACGCCGCACGCCATAGCCGCACCAGCCCAGGTCCGGTTTGGCCACCACGGGAAAGTTCAGGCCTGCATGATGCATCGTTGCCAATGCGGCCGACGATGTGGACTGATTGCCAGGGCGCAGCATCACGAACGGCGCCACTCTGGCGCGCGCCAACGGTCCCATGCACTCGAAGTACTCGGACTTGGTGTCGCCGACCAGGCCACCCGCGGTAATGTGCGGATTGGCGCTCGATGGCAGGGTGACGCTGCCATGCCGCAGACCGAGCCACGCCCACTGCATCACCATGGGCACAAGGTTCAGCCACTTCGGCAGCCGTTCGAATGCGCCGACTTTTTCTGAATGCGCCGGTGACCGATCGGCAGTGGTGGCCGCCATTCGAGAGTTAGCCATTGCGAATCACTTCGTAATGGATCGGTTTGTAGGAAAAGTTGTTGGACTGGCCTGCGGAGCACGCGGTCAGTCCAATCACCAGATCCATCCGCGCCTCGAAGATGATGAAATCCCCGGCGCGACTGAGCGGCGGCTCCACGCTGATGACGCCACTGTTGCCGTCCACCTGCACGTTCATGAAAACGTTGAACGCAGTGGGGATGTCATCGGCAGCAACGCCGAACGGCTGCAGCGCGTCGACCAGGCTGCCGAAACAACCACGATGCGGGTCGTCGTCCTGGTAGATGATACGGAACATCTCGGCCGAACAAGGGGACAGCAGGAAATCGTGACGCCCGACGGTATCCTCGACAATATCCAGCAGCACGTTGCTGCGATGGGAGTAGATCTTGTCGCCCACACCGAGAAACAGCTTGCTGGCGTAATCGATGCTGCGCCCGGAGGATATGGCGTCACGCGTGTCCGCGCGATT
>NZ_JAQIBU010000344.1 GCF_027858935.1 Oleiagrimonas sp.
TGCCGGTGCCGGAGCGGGCGGCGGGGTGGAGGCAGGAGCGGCGGGCGGAGGACGAACATTTCCGCCGCCGCCGCCGCAGCCTGTAAGACTCAGCGCTACGGCCATGGCTACGGCCGCGCTAATGGGCCGTAGCCGCATTTTGAAGATATTCATCCTTGCAACCCTCAAAAGTTCAAGCAGAAAGCGCTGCTAGATTCGCTCCCCATCGACAGTGTAGTTCCATGCCGATACTTATATCTCCAACCATACCAGTTTTTCCTAAGTGGCCGATTTTCAAACATCATTACCTGGCTTTCCGTTCAGGTTCGCGTTGCCCGTACCCGTTGGAAGGCCTCATAATGAGCGGCTAGGCGGTCGATCGACCCTACCCTTCACGCATCGCACGGAGCATTCCATGTCCGATATCGTCATCATTGGTGCCAAGCGCACCGCCATCGGCTCGTTCATGGGCCAGTACAGCGGCGTGCCATCGCCGACGCTGGGTGCGACGGCCATTGCCGCGGCCCTGGAACAGTCCGGCGTTGCAGCCCAGGACGTATCCGAGGTCTTCATGGGCTGTGTGCTGCCGGCCAACCTGGGCCAGGCCCCGGCCCGCCAGGCTTCGCTGGGCGCAGGCCTGCCGATGTCCACCGGCTGCACCACCATCAACAAGGTCTGCGGTTCGGGCATGAAGGCGGTGATGCTGGGCCACGACCTGATCAAGGCCGGTTCGGCCACGGTGGTGGTTGCCGGCGGCATGGAATCGATGACCAACGCGCCGCACATGGTGCAGGCACGCGCCGGCATTCGCTACGGCAACGGCAGCCTGGTCGACCACATGGCCTGGGATGGCCTGACCAACCCCTACGACGGCAAGGCCATGGGCGTATTCGGCGAGTCCTGCGCCGACAAGTACCATTTCACGCGCGAAGACCAGGACGCGTTTGCCATCGAATCGGTGCAGCGTGCACGTGCTGCGCAGGATGCGGGCAGCTTTGAGGAGGAAATCGTCACCGTCACGGTCAAGGGCCGCAAGGGCGAGGTCGAGCACCGCACCGACGAGCAGCCCGGCCGCAGCAACATCGACAAGATCCCCTCGCTGCGCCCGGCGTTCCGCAAGGAAAACGGCACCATCACCGCAGCCAGTGCCTCAAGCATTTCCGATGGTGCCGCGGCCATGATCCTGATGGGCGCAGACGAGGCTGAGAAGCGCGGCCTTCAGCCGCTGGCGCGCATCGTGGCCCACGCCACCCACTCGCAGGAGCCGGAATGGTTCACCACCGCGCCGATCGGGGCGATCCAGAAGGTGCTCGACAAGGCGGGCTGGAGCATCGGTGAAGTCGACCTGTTCGAGATCAATGAAGCCTTTGCCGTGGTCGCCATGGCCGCGATGAAGGAGCTGGGCATTCCGCATGACAAGGTCAATGTGCATGGTGGCGCCTGCGCACTGGGGCATCCGATCGGTGCCAGCGGAGCGCGCATCATGGTCACCCTGCTGGGTGCCATGAAGGAGCGTGGCGTGAAACGCGGCGTAGCTTCGCTGTGCATCGGCGGCGGCGAGGCAACGGCCGTGGCAGTCGAACGAATCTGAGGCGGGTAAGAAGGAACGCGTTCAATCTGACTCGCGGGATAACGAATATCCGCCCAAACGGCACTCGGTATGGCTTTGCACGTCTGAAAGCGGTATTAATAGAGGGCCATTCCGGCAATCCACGGCATTCGAGGAGAAGCTCAATGAAGTTCACGCGTATTTTGTTTGCTTGCGCACTGGTGGCTCTTCTGGCCGCATGCAGCAAGAGTGGTACGGATGAAAGCCAGAAGGCAGCGGCACCCGAGACCGCAGCTCCGACTCAGCCGGCCGCGACTCCGGAAGCCAGCACGGCCATGAAGCCTGCGATGTCGAGCTCCGCTTCGATGACTCCGAGCGCATCCGGCACAGCAATGGCCCCGAGCAGCTCCACTGCCCCGGCAAACGCATCGTCCAGCGATTCAGACGGTGATTCAGACGGTTCCGGCCAGTAATCACCTGCTGCCTTGCTTTGTGAATCCAGACCGGCTGCGTTCGCGCAGCCGGTTTTTTCATGCCCGTGACGCAAGCACGGCGCGCGGCCATCGCCGCAGCGGACCTCCAGGGGGATGCCTGCTTGTTTGGGCGCGCGAACCCGCGCGGCGTATCATGGGTTTTTGCCATCAGCGTTGCCGCCATGCCCACGATTGAATCCCGCATCGACATCCGCGCCGATGATTTCCGCGCCAATACCGAATACTTGGGGGGCCTGGTCGATGACCTGAAACAACACCTGGCACGCGTCGGCAAGGGCGGCGGCGAGCGCGCCCGCGAGAAGCATCTGGCGCGCGACAAGCTGCTGGTGCGCGAGCGCATCCGCGCACTGCTCGACACCGGCTCGCCGTTCCTAGAGTTCTCGGCCCTTGCAGCGCACGGCATGTATGACGATGTCGCGCCCGCAGCCGGCCTGGTGACCGGCATCGGTCGCGTGCACGGGACCGAGGTGGTGATCGTGGCCAACGACGCCACGGTCAAGGGCGGCACCTATTTCCCGATGACGGTGAAAAAGCACCTGCGCGCGCAGGAAGTGGCGCTGGAAAACCACCTGCCGTGCATCTACCTGGTCGATTCCGGCGGCGCCTTCCTGCCACTGCAGGACGAAGTCTTCCCGGACAAGGAGCATTTCGGACGCATCTTCTACAATCAGGCGCGCCTGTCCGCGCTGGGCATCGCGCAGATCGCCGTGGTCATGGGCTCGTGCACCGCCGGCGGCGCCTACGTTCCGGCGATGAGCGACGAGACCATCATCGTGCGCGAACAGGGCACGATTTTCCTCGGCGGACCACCGCTGGTGAAGGCGGCCACCGGCGAGGAGGTGGATGCCGAGGCGCTGGGCGGCGCTGACGTGCACACCGCGCAGTCCGGTGTGGCCGACCATTTCGCCGAGAACGACGCCCACGCGCTGGCCATTGCCCGCGATATCGTCGCCACGCTGAACCGGACCAAGGCCATGCCGCTGGCCGTGCGCGCGCCGGTCGAACCAAACTATCCGCCCGAGCAGCTGTACGGCGTGATCCCGCAGGACACCCGTCGCCCGTTCGATATCCGCGAGGTGATCGCGCGCATCGTCGACGGTTCCGAGTTCCACGAGTTCAAGGCACGCTACGGCAAGACCCTGGTCACCGGCTTCGCGCACCTCCACGGCTATCCGGTCGGCATCATCGCCAACAACGGCATCCTGTTCGCCGAGAGCGCGCTCAAGGGCGCGCACTTCATCGAGCTGTGCAACCAGCGCAACGTACCGCTGGTGTTTCTGCAGAACATCACCGGGTTCATGGTCGGCAAGAAGTACGAGAACGCCGGCATCGCCAAGGACGGGGCCAAGATGGTCACTGCCGTGGCCTGCTCGCACGTGCCCAAGTTCACCGTAATCATCGGCGGCAGCTTCGGCGCGGGCAACTACGCCATGTGCGGACGCGCCTACGGCGCGCGCTTTTTGTGGACCTGGCCCAACGCGCGCATCAGCGTGATGGGCGGCGAACAGGCCGC
>NZ_JAQIBU010000365.1 GCF_027858935.1 Oleiagrimonas sp.
GTCCAGTCCCTTGATCTCGGTCACCAGTTGCGCGGCCATCGCCTGACCGTCACCAAACAGCATGCGCGTGTTGTCGGCATAGAACAGCGCGTTCTCGATCCCGGCAAACCCCTTGCCACGACCGCGCTTGATCACCACCGCGTTCTTGGCGTCGGCCACGTCCAGCACCGGCATGCCGTAGATCGGCGATGCAGGGTCGGTGTGGGCAACCGGATTGACCACGTCATTGGCACCGATGACCAGCGCGACATCCGTGTTGGGAAACTCCGGGTTGATGTCTTCCATGTCGGCAATCAGGTCATAGGGCACGCCCGCCTCGGCCAGCAACACGTTCATGTGCCCGGGCATGCGGCCGGCCACCGGGTGGATCGCGAAACGTACCTTCACGCCGCGGTCGATCAGCAAACGCGCCATTTCCCAGACCTTGTGCTGCGCCTGCGCCACGGCCATGCCGTAGCCGGGCACGATCACCACACGCTCGGCATAGGCCATCATGACCGCCACATCGGCGGCCTCGATGGCTTTCTGCGCGCCTTCGATCTCCTGCGCTTGTCCCGTGGCGGCACCGAAGCTTCCAAACAGCACGTTGCCGATCGAACGGTTCATGGCCCGGGCCATCAATTGCGTCAGCAAGGTGCCCGCCGCACCGACCACAGTACCGGCGATGATCATCGCCTCGTTGTGCAGAACGAAGCCCTCGAACGCCACGGCCAGACCGGTCAGCGCGTTGTACAGCGAGATCACCACCGGCATGTCGGCTCCACCGATCGGCAATGTCATCAGCAGTCCGAACAGCAACGATACCGCTACAAAGGCGAATACCAGGGCAAGGGTCGGGGTGGCGAAGACCAGCATCGCGCCCAACACCAGCGAGGCTGCCAACACCAGCAGGTTGAATACCTGCTGGCCGGGAAACACGAAGCGCCGGTCCATCCAGCCCTGCAGCTTGGCGAAGGCGACCATCGAACCGGAGAACGACACTGCGCCAATCAGCACCCCGAGCACCGCCAGCACCAGTGCGGCCGGATCCATGGCCTGGGCTGTGTGGCCCTGGACGCTGGCCAGACGTACCGCGGAAGTCAGCTCGACCACGCCGATGGACGCTGCCGCACCGCCACCCATGCCGTTGTACAGGGCGACCATCTGCGGCATGGCCGTCATCGCCACGCGGCGCCCCGTGTACCAGGCCAGGCCGCCGGCGACCACGATGCCCAGCACCATCAAACCGCGGTGGGCCAGCCCGGGCAGCAGAAAGGTCGCGAGCACGGCCAGCAACATGCCGACGCCGGCCCAGACGATGCCTCCACGAGCAGTTCGCGGCGAGCTCATGCGCTTGAGACCGAGAATGAACAGCAGCGCGGCCAGCAGGTAACTGGCGCGGATCAGGTCCGGCAGCCAGTGCATCAAGTTTGCGCCGGCCATCAGGATTTGTCCTCGCCGGCCTTGGCCTTGGGCGCGCTGGGCTTGAACATTTCCAGCATCCGCTCGGTGACCACATAACCGCCAACAGCGTTGCCCGCCGCCAGCAGCACCGCAACCAGACCGATGATGACGTCCAGCGTCGTGCTCGCATTGCCCAGCGCCACCATCGCTCCGACCAGCACAATGCCATGCACGAAGTTGGAACCGGACATCAGAGGGGTATGCAGGATCACCGGTACCCGCGCGATGATCTCGTAGCCGGTAAACGCGGCCAGCATGAAGATGTAGAGTGCAAGAAACCCGTCGATCATGGAATGCTCCCCCAACATTGGGCCCAGAACGGACTGCCGGTCCATCATACGGGAACCGGGCGCAAACACGAGCCCATGGCCAATGAACCCGTGTCAACCTGCACGCCACTTGTGCGTTTATGGAACCAGGATGTGAATACGGACCACGAGCATGCAAACGCGCCGGAACCCAAGGTCGTGAATGTAGCGGCTTCCATGCTGACGGATGCGGTTGAGCACCAGGCAAGAACGGTGCCGGTATCGCTGGATGCCTTTCTGGCCAACATCGAGCGCCGGGCATGGCGCATGGCCAGGATGGCGCTGGGCGACCCCGAGGAAGCGCACGACGCGGTTCAGGATGCCATGCTTCGCCTGGTGCGAAGTTACCGCAGCAAGCCCGCGGAAGAATGGACGCCGCTGTTCTGGGGCATCCTGCGGCGGCGCATCACCGATCTGCAGCGACGTCGGAAGGTGCGCTCGATCATGGTCGGCTGGATCGGCGGCGGCCGCGATGCCGACGGCGACGAGCTTCCCGCCTGGGAAGCTCCCGACAACGGCCCCGGTCCGCAGCACCGTCTGGCCGACCAGCAATCCTGGGCGGCCGTAAGCGAGGCGGTCCAGACCCTGCCACAACGCCAGCGGGAAGCATTCATGCTGCGCACGCTCGAACAACTTTCCGTGGCCGAGACGGCTGCGGCCATGGGCTGCTCCGAGGGCAGCGTGAAGACCCACCTCTCACGCGCCCTGTCCAGCCTGCGCGATCAACTGGAGGGCTGGCGATGAGTCCGCACGACGAAAAAGCATTTCAGGAACGGCTTCGCGCCCTGTACATGCGTACGGCCGACGAAGTCGACACCGCCACGGCTGCACGCCTGCGCACGGCGCGCGGGAAAGCGCTCGCGGTCCACGACCGGCCTGCCTTCACGCGCTGGCTTTTCCCGCTGGGCGCAGTCGCGACCATCCTGCTCGCCGCCGTGGTGATCTGGCCGGCGACGCCTCGACGGGTGAGCACTCAAACGGTCCCGGTGGCCGTGTCCAGTGAAAACGACGACAACGCCCTGCCCCCGGATCCGGACAGCAACGACCCGGCCCTGTACCAGAACCTGGGCTTTTACACCTGGCTTGCCCAGCAACCGACTTCCCACAATGCCAAACGCAGTGGAGGCTGACATGCGACGCATTTCCTCCTTGCTGCTGGCCCTGGCCCTGGCCGGCTTTGCCCCGATCCTGGCCGCACGCGAAGCATATCCGCCGCAAGCCGCTCAAGCCCAATCCGGACGCATTGCCTGGAACCAGCTCGATGCATCCACGCGTGACATCCTCGCGCCGCTGCGCCCGCAATGGAACCGGATGTCGCCCGAGCACCAGCAACACATGTTGCGGCGCGCCCGACACTGGAGCCAGTTGCCGCCGGACCAGCGCCAACGCATCCGCGAGCGCATCGCGCGCTGGCAGCACATGTCACCCCAGGAGCGGCGCGAGGCGCGCCGCAACCACCAGCGCTACGAACACATGTCACCGCAGCAGCGCAAGGCGCTGCATCGCGCATACCAGCGCTTCCAGTCGCTGCCCCCCGCTAAACGCGAGGCCCTGCGTCGAAAATGGCATCAGATGTCGCCCGAACAGCGCAGTCAGTGGGTGCAGGACCACGCACCGCCTCCCCACGGCGGCTGACCGATCACCCCACACCGCGTTCCGGCACCAGGCTCAAGGCTTGATCTGCACCGCGCCATCACGCACCACGCAGGTGCGGGCCACGAGCTCATCCTCGAAATCCGGCGCCAGTCCGTCCTCGCCCAGCAGCAGGGCGGTGAATTGGGCCAGATTGCGTGCAAACATCTCCGAGGCGTGCAGTGGCGCACCGGCGGCCAGATCGATGGGACCAAGAACCGTGCGGCCACCATGGTCCACGCGCTCACCGGGGCGGGTCAGCGCGCAGTTGCCGCCACTCTCGGCGGCCAGATCCACCACCAGTGCACCAGGCTTCATGCCCTCGACCATCACTTCACTGAGGATACGAGGCGCCGGGCGTCCAGGAATGGCCGCCGTGGTCACCACCACGTCGACCGACTTCAGGTGTTCGGCCAGGGCCTGCTGCTGCGCGGCACGCTCCTCGTCGGAAAGCTCTCGCGCATACCCGCCGCTGCCGGAAGCTTCCAGGCCCAATTCCAGAAACTTGGCACCCAGTGAAACCACTTGTTCACGTGTTTCTGGACGCACGTCGTAGCCTTCCACCTGCGCACCCAGGCGACGCGCGGTGGCAATGGCCTGCAGCCCGGCCACCCCGGCGCCAATCACCAGCACCCTGGAGGGACGTATGGTTCCCGCCGCGGTCGTGAGCATGGGAAAGAACTTGGGGCAGGCCTCGGCCGCGATCAACATGGCGCGATACCCGGCCACGGCGGCCTGGGAGCTGAGGATGTCCATCGACTGTGCCCTCGTGGTGCGTGGCAGCAGTTCCAGTGCAAAGGCGCTCACCCCGGCTTCGGCCAGCGCTTCAAGCTCGGCGCCATGGCGATGCGGTTGCAGTTGCCCAACCACAATGCTGCCGCGTCGCAGCCGCGCAAGGATCCCGGCTTCGGGCATCTGCACGCACAGCAGCACGTCGGCGCGCGATAGCACCGCATCGTTCGCCGCGAATTCCACCTGCGCATAGGACGCATCAGGAAATCCGGCACGATCCCCGGCGCCGGACTGCATCAGGATCGTTGCCGAAGCGGCCAGCTTTCGCGCCACCTCGGGAGTGATCGCCACGCGCCGCTCACCAGGCGCCATTTCACGCAACGCTGCCACTGTGACTGTCATGCCCGCCTCCGCCGCAATCTCTTCGCATCGTACACGAAGGCGTGCATGCGATACGCAGCGCAACGCCAATCTCGATACACTGGAACCGATATCCGCAGGGGCCGCGCATGCCCCCGCCCCGGTCCATGGGAGCCACGATGAATCCCGAACAACTGATGCAGATGGCACGACAGGCGCGTGAACATGCCTATGCGCCCTACTCGAATTTTCGGGTGGGTGCCGCCGTGCTTGCTCGCGACGGCCGGGTGTTTGCAGGCTGCAACGTGGAAAACGCCTCGTACGGCCTGTGCAATTGCGCCGAGCGCACCGCATTCTTCAGTGCCATCGCCGCCGGCGTGCGGCGCGACGGCTTCGTGCATATCGCCATCATCGGTGATTGCGAGGAGCCGATCAGTCCCTGCGGTGCCTGCCGCCAGGTCATGGCCGAACTTGCCGGGCCCGAGGTTCCGGTGAACCTGGGCAACCTGCAGGGCAAGCAGCGTCAGACCACGATCGGCGACCTGTTGCCGGACGCCTTCGAGCTGGCACCTCGCCTCAAACACACATCCGGAAACCCCGACACTCCATGACCGAACCCCTCCAATTCCTTCTCGACCGCCATTCCGTACCCGCGCGCCAGTTACAGGCGCCCGCGCCGAACGCGGAAGAGCTCAGGCGATTGCTCGGTTGCGCCATCCGCGTTCCCGACCACGGCAAGCTCGTGCCTTGGCGGTTGATCGTGCTCGAAGGCGAGGCCAAGCGGACCTTTGGCGAGCGCATGCTGGAACTGGCCATCCGCAAGGACCCGGACTTGCCGCCTGCGCGCCGCGAGAAGGAAAGCCAGCGCTACACCTTCGCTCCCCTGGTCATCGCCGTGATCGCACATCTTGAGGAAGGGCGCATCCCGAAACAGGAACAAATCCTGTCGGCCGGCTGCGTGGCCTACAACCTCCTGCTGGGATCCCAGGCCCTGGGTTACGGAGCACAGTGGCTGACCGGCTGGGCGGCCTACGACCGGGATGCCGCCGCAGAACTCGGGCTGGACGAGAAGGAACGCGTGATCGGTTTCGTGCACGTGGGCACACCAGCCATGGCCGTGCCCATGCGTGACCGGCCGGAGTTGGACGATATCGTGCGCACATGGACCCCGTGAGCCCCCCCGGAGACACGTCAGCAGCTGCCTACCTGGTCGATGGCAGCCTGTATGTGTTTCGCGCCTGGCACTCCATGCCCGACGACTTCGTCGACCATGAGGGCCAGCCGGTCAACGCCGTGCACGGTTTTACCCGTTTCCTGTGCGAACTGATTGAAAGGGCGCGCCCGGATCATCTTTTGGTGGCCTTTGACCAGTCACTGACGACATCCTTCCGCAACAACCTCTATCCGCCCTACAAGGCCAATCGCGAACTGCCGCCGCCCGACCTTGAACGCCAGTTCCGGTTGTGTGCGGAGATCGTCCAGGCCCTCGGGGTCAGCATGCTGTCCGACCCGACCTACGAGGCAGACGACCTGATCGGCTCGATGCTGTGGACCCTTCGCGCCGAGGGCATCCCCAGCGTGATCGTCTCGGCGGACAAGGACTTCGGCCAGTTGCTGGGCAACCACGACGAGCAATGGGATTTCGCACGCAACCTGCGCTGGGGACCGCAAGGCGTGATCGACAAGCTCGGCGTCGAGCCGCGCCAGGTCGCCGACTACCTGGCCCTGACCGGTGACGCCGTCGACAACATCCCCGGCGTTCCGGGTATCGGCGCAAAGACGGCCTCAGCCCTGCTCAGCCACTTTGGCGACCTCGAGAGCCTGCTCGCGCGCATCGACGAGGTGCCCTACCTGCGCCTGCGCGGCGCAGCCGCCTGCGCCAAACGCCTGCGCGAGCATGCCGACACTGCGCGCCTGTTCGCCCGCATCACCCGCATTGCACTGGATGCACCGGTCCCCGCGAGCCCGGACGGCCTCAGGCGGCGGCGCACGGACAGCGCACGCCTCGACTCGCTCTGCGAACAGCTGCGCTTCGGCCCGCTGACGCGATCCAGACTCAAAGCCATTAACGGGAGCCCTGCGTGAAACCGGAATCAAACCCACCCGATGAAAGCATCCAGACCCTGTACCGCGGCAACTGGCTGACACTGTGCCAGCGCGGCCACTGGGAATACGTGGAACGCAACAATGCCGGCGGCGCGGTGATCATCATCGCCGTGACCGACGACGACAAGCTGCTTTTCGTGGAGCAGTATCGCCACCCGATCGACAAACGCACCATCGAGATGCCCGCCGGACTGGTCGGTGATCTCGAGGAAAGCGGCGACGAGGATGCACTGATGGCGGCTCGTCGCGAACTGGAGGAAGAAACCGGCTTCGCCTGCGACAGCATCAAGTTCGTGCATGCCGGCCCGTCCTCGGCCGGACTGAGCACGGAAATCATGACCTTCGTGCGGGCCACGGGACTGCGCCGCGTAGGCCAGGGTGGCGGCGATGAAAGCGAGCAGATCACGGTGCACGAAGTGCCCCGGACCAAGGCCGGGCCCTGGTTGTTCGAAATGGCCGGCAAGGGCTATTCCATCGACCCGAAACTGTTCGCCGGCTTGTGGTTCCTGGAACATTCCCGGCAGTCGGACTGAAGATCGCCGTGCGCGGTGTCAGGCTGCGCGTTCGGACAGCCGCCAGGCCGTGATCACCAGGCAAAGCACGGCGATGCCGATCAGCACCGCACCGGTTTTCGGAACCACGACGATCCACATCACGCTGGCCAGTCCGAACGTCAGCGTGATGCCGATGGTGGCCGCGGCCAGCAGATCCGCGCGTCCTGCGGATATCCCGCGCAGCAGAACATGTGCACCCAGCCCTGCCAGCACCAGCGCCAGCACCCGCCATACCCATGGCAGCCAGGGTTCGGCCGGAAGGTCCGGTTGCAGATCCAGTATCTGGCGAATGCCGACCTGAAGCTCGAACCCGGGTTCGTTGTCGACATTTCTGGCAGGTACCAGAACGCCGTCGCGGTTGCGTGCAATGATCGTCACCGGCTGTAGCGGTGCAACCGTCCAGCTCACGCGAAGATCACCCAGTTGGGGCGAATCCGGCTGGCGGCTGCTCAGCAGCTTGCCGTCGATGATGCGGAAGCTTGCGGCCAGGTTCGGGTGCAGGTGCGAGAAGTCGGGAACCACAGGCACGCGCCCCGGCATCGAGGCCATGATCGCGGGGCTGAGGGTGAATCCCCGTAACGTCATGGCGCCGGCGAGATAGTTCGCGCGACCGAAAGGCAAGGATGACGGATTTCGGTGGTGGTACGGCTGTTTGAACACAGTCCAGTCGACCGGATAGTCATACCAGTCCATCTCGTAACTGGTCTGGCCGGCGTACTCGTCCTCCTGCCACTGGAACATCTCGACCTTTCGCCTCAGGATCGGCGCGTTGGCGCGGACTCCGAAAGCCGTGTCCACCGCGGGCTTCACCACCACGGGTGTACCGGCGACTCGCACCATGTCGCCCTCATTGCCCGAGGTCGGACCACTGTCCGTGGCATTGAACACATAGCCGCCATGGCGCATCGCTGCCTGGCGATAGGTAATCACGTTCTTCTCGTTGGTTGCCAGTATGGCCATGGACGCCAGAAGAATCGCGCCCCCTGCAACCAGCATGATGATCAAGCGAATATCCCGCATCCACCGCCCCTTGAGGACCCGGCACCCGCGTGCCGGAAATTACCATACCCTGCCGACAAGCTGCGCGCACTCGCGCGTTGTGACGAACCGGCCCCGGGCGTCGCGTTCTAGGGATGCCATGGCGCAACCGTGGTCATGGGTGAAGTACAGGGACACATTGCGGGCGAGGAAGTCCTCGAGCAACGCCTGCTTCTCGTCGATCAGGCATTCGGGGTATCGGTCGTAACCCATGGTGATGGGCACATGGACCCAGGGACGGCCCGGGATCAGGTCTGCACAGAAGACCACGCCGCCGTCGCCACCAATCTCCGACAACATCAGCCCGGGCGTGTGTCCCTGAGAGTAATGAAAGCGCACCGCGTCACCCAGGGTGCGCGAGTGTTCGCCTTCGACGATCTCCAGGCGTCCGCTCTCCGCGAGCAGTCCCGGAAGCTCGGCAATGAACGAGGCGCGATCCCGAGGATGCGGGTGGCGGGCGCGCTCCCAGTGAGTGGCGCCGACCAGAAACCGCGCGTTGGGAAACAGCAGCGCCGGGGGCTTGCCCTCGCTCCAGCTCTCGAGCAGTCCGCCGGCGTGGTCAAAGTGCAGATGCGAGAGCACCACCACATCGATGTCTTGATGCGACACGCCCGCCTTCTCCAGCGAGTCGAGCAGCACGTGGCGGTCCTCGACCACGCCGTAACGCTCGCGGTACCTGGGTTCGAAAAACGCGCCGATACCGGTCTCGAAAAGTACCGTGCGTCCATCAAGATCGCGCACCAGCAGGCATCGGCAGGCCAGCGGAATGCGGTTGTACTCGTCCGGCTCGATCCAGCGCGACCACAGCGCCTTCGGCGCATTGCCGAACATCGCGCCACCATCGAGTTTCTGGGAATTGCCGGCGATGGACCAAAGCTGCATGGGGACATCCTCGTTGTTGCCCGGAGCACTCCAGGTAGCCGGGACCGCTCAGTCGGCCTTGCGCATCAGGGCCGCGTACTTGAGCTGCAGTTGCTCGTGCGTCTCGGGGTGTTCGGGATCATGCGGAATGCATTCGACCGGACAGACCTCCACGCACTGGGGCTCTTCGAAATGGCCCACGCACTCGGTGCAAAGATCCGGATCGATCTGGTAGAACTCCTCGCCCAGCGAGATGGCCTTGTTCGGGCACACCGGTTCGCACACATCGCAATTGATGCAGGTGTCGATAATCTTCAGGGCCATGGAATGGAGCTCTTCGGAACGTGAAAGACCGCGGCAGTCCGGAGACTGCCGCGGTGGGTACTGACTGCATGCGCAGCGGCGCTTACATCTGCTTGAAGCGGAAGATCGCACCCGTCGGTTTGACCACGTCCGCGACGCGTTGCTCATCGGCCTGATCGCCAATGAATACCACAATCACCTTGTCCAGGCTGCCGGGCTTGATATCCTTGAAGGCCGAGACCATCAAGTCCGCCGTCTTGCTGGAGGACGGACCGGCGAAGGCCATCAGATTGCCCGGCAACACGCCGCGTTCCAGGGTGTCGGTGACATTGCCGAGCTGGCGACCACGCTCGGCTGTATCCGAATCACTGTCGCCACCGGCCACGTAGTACACGTACGGGCGATCGCCCGTCATGCCCTTCATGGTGTCGCCACTCTGCAGCACCTGGATCAGGTACGGCTGCCACACCGACTTGTTGGTGGTGTTGGTGGGACGGGTCAGCTTGGCGGCCTGATGGCTCTGCTGCCCCACGTTAGTTTTCTTGCCGCAGGCACTCAAGGCAAACACACTGGCCAGGGCCAGCATCGAGATCATTACCAGTTTGCGCATAAGTCTTCCCCTTAGTCTTGATCAAACATGATGGACAAGCATAACGCGTGACGTCAGTCCCGTGTATGCCAACGGTGCTGCAGCGCTTCCTGCACCACCGGGTGCACAAAGCCGCTGACATCGCCCCCCAGGCGCGCGATTTCACGTACCAGAGAAGATGAAATGAAGCTGTACTGCTCGGCCGGAGTCAGAAACAGCGTCTCGGCCGTGGGAATCAGATGCCGGTTCATGCTTGCCAGCTGGAATTCGTACTCGAAGTCCGACACCGCGCGAAGACCGCGCAGGATCACGCCTGCGCCGATCTCCCTGACAAAATTCGCCAGCAGGGTATCGAACCCCAGGACCTCCGCATTGGGCACGTCCGCGAGAGCCTTTCGCGCCAGATCGATGCGCTGCTCCAGACTGAAGCACGGCTCCTTGCTCCGGCTATCGGCCACCGCCACGACGACACGGCTGAACAACGGCGCTGCGCGCACGACCAGATCGGCGTGCCCGTGGGTGATCGGGTCGAATGTACCCGGGTAGACCGCAATACGGGCAGCATTGGGATTGGAGCTGGAATTCATCCTGGGACCTTGTCGGCCTTTGCTTGGAAAGGTTGCCCGGTGCATGCACACACACCAGGCCAGGCGGCAATTAGTCTAGCCCATCCCCGGCGCAGCGGCGATACAGCGCATGCCTGACCTGGCCCGCGGTGCGCTCGCGATGAAGCTGCCACGCCAACGGCAGTTCCGGTCGCTGGTCGGTGGCGGATTCGACATGAACCCATGCATTGTCGCGCAACCAGCCACCCCGCTCCAGATGCCAGGCCATTCCAGACCACAGCTCCAGCGCGAAGGGCGGATCCATGAAGACAATGTCGAAAGGCTGCGCTGCTTCCTGCAGGTACTGCGCGGCCTCGCTGCAGATCACCCTCGCATGGTCCTGGCCAAGACGCGCCAGGTTGGCGCTCAGCGCGCGCGCCAGTTCGGCGTCACGCTCAACAAAAGTCACGCCGGCCGCACCTCGCGACAGCGCCTCGATGCCCAGCGCGCCCGTGCCGGCGAAAAGATCCAGGCAACGTGCGCCTTCGATCCACGATTGCAACCAGTTGAACAACGTCTCGCGCACCCGTCCCGGTGTCGGGCGAAGCCCGCCCCGGTCGGGCACCGCCAGCTTCGACCCGCGAAGGCTTCCGCCGATGATGCGTACCTGTCCTGGTGCCTGCTGGCGCACGGGTTTCACGACCGCACCA
>NZ_JAQIBU010000368.1 GCF_027858935.1 Oleiagrimonas sp.
AACCTTCGCCTTGATCCGCTGCCATCGCCAGTGTTTGCTGTTTCATCGTCGCAATTCCGCTTGAATGTCAGGACAGCGCTATTTTCGCAATTGTGGGAGACTTTTTCAGCGTTGCCCTAGCTTCTGGATGGGGTCGCGAAGCGCTCTGTCCAACCGTGTGATGGCGTCAATAAGTTTGTCTTGAAGTTGCGGCCATTCAGCCTCTGGCAGCTTCCATCCGCCCGGCATATCCAAACAGATCCGCGAGCCTGATCGATCGGGTAAAGGTTGCCACTCCAATGCCTCGCCGAACGCACCTTCAATGGCCTGACGCTGACTTCGTAGTGCCTCGAAGGCCTGATTGGAGCGTTCACCATCGTCATTGGGCAACCGTATGTAGCACTCAGCGCGGGTGCGGGTTTGCGTGATACTCACACAAAGCGAAAACCCCGTCCGACCAACCCCCAGACTCAACCAGTGATCAGACGTGGCGCTGCGATTGGCAAACAGCTGCGTGTGCGGCAGGGATCGCTCAATAAGCTGCGCCCAGAACAGGCGAAAGAGGTCGTGGCGATTAACTGCGGCATCCTGATCATCCTCTTCACCCACCAGACTCAACCCTGCCGGCGCCCCCTCTTCCCTCTCGGCGTAAGTCTGTCCCGTCGCCTTCACAACCCAGCTCGTACGTCCGTTGTCGGGACGACCGAAGATAACGGCAGACGTCGCGCTAGGGCTGTTGAAAGAAACGTTCTTGGAGAACTGCAAAATGCCGCCATCCGCTGGAATCAGACTCCCGTCATCCATTAGTTGCTGCTTGAGAGCCTGGTAACTATGGTATTGACCGGTCCACCCTGCCCTCGCCTGCGAACCCGCCAGCACGATGAAGTTTCCATCGGCCTCACGTGCACTTGCGGTCAAGTTCTGCTTCTGGCTTTTTATTTCATAGACGGGCGATTCACCGGATGCCGTATGAGCGGCCATGGCATTCATTGCACTTGAGCGCGGACTCTGGCGGTCTTGCAGCCGCCAATGCCCCTCAAGAGCCTCCAGCAGCTGTGCTTCCCTTTCTTCCAGCACCTTGAGTGTCCATTCCGAGTGCTGCAGAACCTGCGTGGTCAGTACGAACGGAGATACACCACCCTTGGTGAAGTAGGCCGTCTTCTTCTTGTCGAAGTCATAGTTGTTGGCGGCGCTATTCTTCTTGCGCGTGAGCAACGCCAAATTGCCCAGCCGATGCACCCACAGCAAGCGATCCTCGGGGCTTGGAACCCACTCCAGCCAGCAGCTTTCCGGCCGTGGCTGTTGCGGCATCACATGCTCCACTGTGATCGTGTCGTAGTCATAGGTGGCACCGCCGCCCGACACCAGTCCGTCCAGCCGCAGCAGGATCACCGCCAGCGCACGTGACGAATAGGTCTCGTAGAGCGGACCGGACAACGCCGTGTACACCGCATACTGCTCCACCCGCGACAACTGCAGTGGGGATGATGCCCCCATCAGATCCACCGCACCTTCAATCGCCTTCGTCAGCGCGGCAAAGCGCTCGATACGTTCGTTCACGCCCGAGCGGCGCACCAGCATCGAATACGCCAGCCGCTCCAGATCATTGAAAAACTGCAGCATCGCTTCGGGTTCGTTGCGATGGCGCGAAAAAAAGGCCAAGGCCGGGGGCAACCAATCCTTGAACTCGATGCGGTTCAACCAGCGCAAACACTGGTTGATGCTTTCGGCATGCTTCTGACTTGAGTAGTCCGCATCCGTGATCTCACGAAAGGCCTGTGCCATCGGCTCAAGCACCGTGTCGATGAACGCGATCGGATCGCTCGGTCCTACGTGGTCACGGAATTCTTTCAGCAATGTGCCCTTGGGCTTGGCTTTGCGATACACCATGCGGATGTGACTGAACAGGTCACCAAAGGCATCACGCCCTAGATCTTCTTCCAGATCCTCCCATTTCGCCGTGTAGGCATCACGCTTGGCCGGGTCGATAGCGCCGATGATCTCTGCCTTGAGTATGTCCGTGGCGCTCAGGTCCAGGCCACGGCTGTTGAGCACACCAAAGATGCGATAGGCCGAATCGAGATCCGGTGTCGCCACCGTCACCAGATAGCAGCGCGTGACAATGAACTGCACCAGCCGGATCAAGATCGCCTGATCCAGCTTGGCCAGCGCCGCCATGTATAGCTGCGCATTTTCGCGCAGACGCTCTTGCGCATCGGGCAGCTTGTTGTTGAGGCCTGCCAACTTCTCAATGCCATCGCCGTGCTGGACATATTCCCGGAAGAAGTCCCGATCCCGCTCACGAAGAGAAAGCCGGTAACGGGCCTCGGTGCCAAAAACCATGCTGCCCTGCTCGTAAATGCATTTGGTAATGCCAGCTTGCACATCGGTATCCGCGACGTTGGCGCGAATCGCCGACAGCAGCAGGGTCAGCGTCGTCAGCCGTTGCTGGCCGTCTACCACCGTCGTCTCGGATACAGTCTCGCGTTTGATCAGCACGATGCTGCCGAGGAAATAAGGAGCCATCTCGTCGAGCTTGCCGCCATCAACCCGCATGTAGTCGAGCAGATCCTCCAGCAGCTCGCGCGCCTGGTCGATCCCCCACGAATAGGGTCGCTGGTAGCTGGGAATGGTGAACACGTAGTCGTCGCTAAAAATCTTTGACAGCGACTGTTCCTTCGCCGAAAGCGTACTCGTCATCGTCATCTCCCTGAAGATCGGATCCAGTAGCACCGAATCCCGTAATACTTAAATACCCATGACCTTGCTGATCAGATTCACCAGCACGCCTTGCCCCATCGACATCGCCTGCTTCCCGGCGCGTATCAGCGGATGCGGTGGTTCGCGCAATTGTGGCAGGTACACATTGCAGCCAGTCTTGAAGTGGAAGTGGCGGGCCATGAACCACAACTCACCGGCAATGGCATCCTCGTTGTAGCCCGCCCCCTGCAGGCGGACGTAGCGTTCTAGCGCCACGGTAGCGAGCATATCGCCGCGCGTCTCCTGCTCACGGCTCGGGTCTCCCTGCCAGCGCACGCTTACCCAGCCCTGCTCGTCGTCGCTGACTGATTCGTCGATCGGGAGGGTCAGCGTGCCGTCAGTTAGCGAGCGGGCGCACCACAGGCCGTCCTGGCGCTCGCCGTCGTAGAGTGGCAACAAGTTGGCGATGAAGCGGACTATCGCCTCGCTTTTGCCGCTCATGCGGCCTGTCTCACATCGATCTTGCCGGTGACGGCGGCGGCGATCAGGACGCTGCGGCGTTCTTTGAGCAAATCGATGGCGTACTTTGATTCGCGCTGGAGCTCATCCAGTCTGCGGCGTTCAGTCGTGATGAAACCCACAATCCGAAACTGCTCTTCCATAGGAGGGAGCGCCACGGGCATATCAAGGATCACAGATTGGCCGATATTCAACATGGAGCTGCTAGCACCGGATGCCTGAAGTTCGATTTGTGATCGTGCACCGTCTGCGCCGAGAAGCGCGGCGAGGAAATCAGAAAGGCAACAAGCCCCGTCCATGCGCAACCTGTACAGTTTGTCGCACAGGAGCAATTTGGGGTGATCTTCGGTGACGACCGCTGCGCCGCCAACCAGATCACGAGTGTTCGCCCGTGAAATCAGCAAGTCGCCTTGCCTCAACGCGTACTGAGACATTGGCTCTAGCTCATCCGGCAACCGCTTGTTCTCTGATGGCCTGAACACCCCGCCGTTTACGCAACCAACTTTGAGAACACCCCAATCTTCAGAAGTCTCGGCCGGGTAGTTTTCACACTGGGGACTCCAGCCTTGTTCGATTGAACTAATCATATGCTTGATGCGACCGATCAACCAATGTGCAGGCACTTTACCTAGCCACGGAACGCCGGAGTCTTTCATCCGGGCGTTGGGATTGAGGCCGCGGGTGACGGCGTGGGAGATGGTGGCCTGGCGCTTTTCTGCCAGCAGGGTCAGCAGTTTTTCCTGCTCGGCAATCAGCGCATCGATCTTGCCGGTCTCGCGGTCGAGGAAGTTGGCGATCCGCTTACGTTCGGGCTCAGGTGGTACGGCCCAGAGCAGCTCACGAACGAAATTATCGGGAACACGCTTCTGTCCGCCAGCGCCATGCATGCTCGCCTCTCCATCAGAGCGAAAATTTGACGAACGAAAGATCCAGTGCAGGAACGCTGACGACATCAAACCGGGAATGGGCCGCGCGACGGTCAACTCAGTCGTACCGAATCCCACCCCATGCGACAGTCCCACCATCAACGCACCCTTGCCGTTCTCGAAGCACGGCGTAATCTTGGCGAAGGCCACGTCTCCATCCCGGAAATAGATGTAGCCGGTTTCCACCTCTTGAATCGGGCGCTCGCATTCCAGAATCAAACTGCCGTCGTCACCGACAGCTTCCATGGGAAGAAAGGACACTTCCAGATCGCGCGGCATAGCGGCGACCTCGGATTTCGACGGATTGAGCCGCACGCAACGCCGGAGTCGCATAAGATTCCAGTGCGATGGCACTTCTCCGAGCCAACGCACCCCGCTGTCTTTGTATTCCGCATATCGAGGCAGACTCATGGCGCTGCCTCTTGCCAGAAAGCAACTGTTTCCCAATCTACAGGAAAGTCCATCGCAGTCAGTGGAATGGCATGTTCGCCAAGCAAATGCTTCAGTCGTTCGCGCAAATGGTGCTTGGGCGCCATCACATCCAACAGGTACGTGACGATCAGCAAGGTGTTGTACAACTTGCGCGATCCAGGTACCAACAAGCCCACCAGCCTGGCCGGCTTGCTGCGCGGAGCCTGCGGAGTAACGGTGAATTCACGGTTCCATAGCCGAGCATGGTGCGCGCAGGTGTTCCTGACGTGTGTGAGATGCTGCAACCACGATTGCAGCACACCATCGTCCAGACCGAAGGGTTTCGCAATGACACGGCGTGTGGGCATCGGCTTGAGGCTGTCGAACCAGCGCGACAGCAGGCCCAGCGACATGACTTCGCAAACCGCCCACACAGGCGGCAAGGGCTCGACATAGGTGTCGCGCAGATGCTTGATGAACACTTCCTTGGAACGCTGTACCTCCCTGTTCATCGCCCCCAGGTTGTCCAACCAATACCTTTCGTCGAACAAGGCCGCTTGCAGGTGCGCATGTGGCCCATGGGCATGCGCCAACTGATAGGCCCATTGCGTACGCAGCGAGACCTCGACCCGCTCGATGGCATCAAGCACCAGCAAGCGCAATTCGCGATCGAAGAAATACAGGCCCAATACGTCGTCAAAACGCGTACCAGGCCTGAAGGTGTGAGACGCATGGCTGGCCTCAAACGGAAGCCAATATGCGCCAAGCCGGTAGTAGTTGAGTTGCGCCAGCCAGAATTCCGCCTGCGCCGGATCGGCGATCACCATACCCCGACTTTGCAGTAGCGCGACCTGCTGGGCAAAGGTAGTGGCTGGCTTGTTGAAGGGATGCTTGCTCATGGCTGCACCCCGCCGGCGAACACCCGAAAAAAGTAACCCGCCAGTTTGAGGATACGCTTGCGCGCATAGCCTTGGCGGGTTTTGTTACAGCAAACTGTACTAGCCCGGACGTTTTCGCACAAGTTCAAACTCATTCGGCCAACTCCACCAGAATCGCCATGATCCGTGCCGAGACGGCCTTCAGTTCCTCGTCGATCTCGTGCAGAGGGCGGGGCGGCTCGAAAACATAGAATTGGCGGTTGAAGGGAATCTCGTAGCCGATCTTGCTCTTGCCCTCGTCGATCCAGGCATCGTGTGCGTGCGGCAGCACCTCGCGTTCGAAGTAGGCCTGGATTTCCTCGCCCAGCGGCACGTTCTCGGTGTCGCGCAAGGATGAATCGGGCTGCGGCTTGCCTTTCTGCTTGCCCTTCTGGCCCAGTACCACGTTGCCTGACTCGTCGCGCAGCGGGCGCTCCACGGTGATGGTTGTGTAGCCGAATTCCTCGTTGCATAAGATACGCGAGAGTGGCGCCACCTTGACCTTGCCGCCTTCGGGCGGCTCGGGGGCGAATTCGGCAGCGTCGATAATGCTGCGCTCGACTTCCTTGCCGTCGGCATCGAACACGGTGGCCAGCTCGGCTTCCTTGAAGTCGCCGAACAGGCGCGTGACCGCGTCGATGTGGGTGTCGCTCATCTCCTTGCGCTTGCTGCCCAGGCTCTTGCGCATCTTCTGCCAGAAGCTGCTGGCGTCGATGAGCTGCACGTAGCCTTTGCGGTCGTCGTCCTTCTTGTTGGACAGGATCCACACGTAGGTGGCGATGCCGGTGTTGTAAAACATGTCGGTGGGCAGGGCGACGATGGCCTCCACCAGGTCGTTCTCCAGCACGTAGCGGCGGATCTCGCTCTCGCCGCTGCCGGCGTTGCCGGTGAACAGCGGCGAGCCGTTGAGCACGATGCCGAAGCGCGCGCCGCCCTCGTCGCCCTGGCGCGGCGCCATCTTCGAGACCAGGTGCAGCAGGAACAGCATGGAACCGTCGGACACGCGCGGCAGGCCGGGGCCGAAACGGCCGTCGAATCCTTTTTCCTCGTGCTCGCGTTTGACCGTCTTTTGCACCTTCTTCCATTCCACACCGAAGGGCGGATTGGAGAGCATGTAGTCGAAGCTGCGAGCCGGGTAGCCGTCCTCGCTCAGCGTGTTGCCCAGCACGATGTTGGCCACGTCCTGGTCGCGGATCAACATGTCGGCCTTGCAGATGGCGTAGGACTCCGGGTTGAGCTCCTGGCCGTGCAGAGTGAGGCGCGCATCGGGGTTATGTTCGCGCAGAAATTCGGCTGCCACCGACAGCATGCCGCCGGTGCCGGCCGTCGGGTCGTAGATGGCACGCACCACCGGGTTGGCGGGGGTGAGCACCTCATCATCCTCGATGAAGATCAGGTTGATCATCAGGCGGATGACTTCGCGCGGGGTGAAGTGTTCGCCGGCGGTTTCGTTGGAAGCCTCGGCGAACTTGCGGATCAGCTCCTCGAACACCAGACCCATCTGCGCGTTGTCCACTTCATCCGGGTGCAGGTTGAAGTTGACGAACTTTTCGGTAACCAGATACAGCAGGTCCGCCTTGGCCAGGCGTTCGATCTGCGCATGAAAATCGAAGTGCTCGAAGATGTCGCGCACGTCGGACGAGAAGCCCTCAATGTAACTGTACAGGTTGCTCTTGATGTGGTCCTGGTCACCCATGAGCCTGGGCAGGTCCAGCTCGGAGGTGTTGTAGAAACGCACATCGGACACACGCCGAAGAAAGGCATCCGGGTCCAGCTTCGCCGCCGTGCGCTTGGCGTGCTCGGCCAGTACCTTGGACTTGCTCGGCGCCAGCACGCAATCGAGGCGACGCAACACGGTGAACGGCAGGATCACGCGCCCGTATTCGGAGCGCTTGTAGTCACCGCGCAGGAGGTCGGCGACGGACCAGATCAGGGCGGAAAGTGAGGATTGGTTCATGGGTGGTTCGTGCGTCCTTGTTCACGTGCGTTGTTCATCTGGAATCTTGCGTACCGCTCATGTCATGCGTTGATCTAGCTACCGGGCGGATGCTGTGTGTTTCTTTGCTCACTCGTTGTACTTGCGCGATGTTCCCTTGAACGCGTCCACGGGGTACTTTCGGCCGTTCTTTGCCAATTTCTTGCGAACGACCTGCTGCGCGTCGATGTCCTGGTCATGAATCAAGTAGGTCAACAAGATCAACAGATCCGCGACTTCGTCCTCCATGCGCTCACGCACATCGGCAGCACGGCACTGCAACTCGGTATCGGGTGTCCACTGGGTCAATTCGGCCAGCTCTCCCGCTTCAATGACCAGCGAGGTGGAGAGGGTTCGCAAGTTGTGGAACTGCTCCCAGTCCCGTTCTGTGCGGAAACTGAGGATGGCCTGCTCAAGCTCACGGTCAATGACGATACTCATGCGAGGAACCTGTTTTCGTTGTGCCACCGAAGTGCATCGCGATCAGGCTGGTCTTGCGCACGCTTGGGCAAGACGGACAAGGGCTGCCCGTCCAATCGGTAATACGCCTTGCCGTTGAACCACTGATCGCGTATCTGTGGACTAATGCGAATGCGATAGTCAGGCTCGACGGTGACCAAGCCGACATCGAACAATTTGTGAAAGTCTGAGCGCAGTAGAAGACCGTTGGTAGTGTGGTGCGACCCTGAATCCGCATACGGCCTGATGTGCGCCGCCTCAAGCACCGGTTGGGTCGACTCCCCGGTCAAAGCGCAGCGTCTGCTGTACGCATCCAAGACCAAGGAGCGAAAGGCGCCCTGCCCCAACCGGCCACGCTGGAGAAATTCGGTGCCGTAACGAGCGCCTTCCTCATGTATGTAGTCATTGAGCCCCGACTGCCCCATGACTTGATTCAAGCGATCCCACAGGCTTTCGCCAAGCGCTTCTCCCGTGTCATACGCTTTGCCTCGCATCACGGCCTTGGGGAAAAAGTCGTCATTTTCGACCCACAGTGGCTCTTGCAGATAAAACACGTCGGTGAGGACTGTGCATCCGATTTCGCGGGTGAAATCGGGCCGATCATGGGCATTGTCGGCAATGAGCGCGGCAAATTCTGACAAATTCGCTGCGCCGTTCTGTTCACCGAAGATATCCCACGCCATGGAGAGCGAGAGATTGGTATAGCTCACGAAGCGTCCACCGCCGGCAATATGGTTTTTGGGGCGCTTGAGCTTGAAGAAGAACCAGGTGCCTTCCGGAAGGTGTGAGAACGGTGGCCGTGCGCTGGGTTGCCAGAAGTTCACCTCGGACAGACCGCGAGTACTGACGTACTCGAACCACCGGTTGTCCGTCACTCCGAGCCAAAACTTCATCGTCGCCCCCGTCCACGCGCTGGCTCATGCTTCCAACTTCACAAGTATGCACCCTCGGTCACGGACCTTCCATGAAGGGAGGACATCACTACGTGCGCATTGCGATCTCGCGCGCTCTTCAGGGCTAAAACTGCAAGCAATGCGCCCGCGCGATCTGTTCGGTCTGCGCTTTGCTCAGGCCGGCCTGCTCGGCAAATGCCGCCCACCGCCGCACGGCCTCGATCACTTCCTCCAGAATCGCCCTGTCCCGCCCGCACTTGAACATGGCGGACTTGGCGCAGGCGCGGAGGTGAAAAGAGAAAAGGTGCCAGGAACAATTTCCTCTGCACCCCGTCCCTTGAAGCGTGCTCGAGGGGTCTTTCCTTCGCATCACGATCCGGTTTGATCCATGCGCTCTCGCAGCCATGTGCCGCGGGTCGATACGATGGTATGCAGGTGCTTTACCAAAGGCGCATCGTCGTCCAGGGGGAGATCCCGAGCGACCTCGGGCAGTGCGTTGTGCAGGGTGTCCAGCAAGGTCATCGCACGGCGGCGAAACTGGGTGAAATTAAGACCCACGGATGCACACATGCGCTGCCAATGGCGGCCCATCAACCACTTTGGACGACGTTCTCCGCCGATGGCCATCGCCATCTTGTCCGCAAGCGCCGGCCAGTAAGCTGTGGATATCAGGTCGTAGGCGGGGGCAAGCTGCCAGCGGCCATCGTCGCCGAACAGCATGGCGATATTCTTGGCGTGCGCATCGGCGTTGCCAATCAGATAGTTGAACACCAGCCAATCGACCAGTTGCAGACGGTCGCGGGCAGGCAACGCGCTATGCGCGTCCACCAGGGCGAACACATCGCTCACGCCTGGGCCGCCATCCACTTCATATTTCTGATCGGGCAACACACCTGCCAGTTGACAGAAGTCCAGCTGATGCAGACGCCGGATGCGACCTTTGTCGATGAGGCGATCGAATCGGGTGATCAGCAAGACAGGCTCCGGTACTTCAACGATCTCGACCGATGCCGTGGACAACCCCACGGCTTGGGCAAGACGCATACAGAGTGCCTCGTTGTAGACCGATTCCGGATACAGACGCGCAGGCTGCAACGCAGGCTTCAGGAGGTGGGTCGATGGCGCCCCGCCCATTGGCAAGGACAGTTCACCCCTATCGCTGCGCACGGGCATCTTGTTCTGCGCGCCCGCCATGGACAGATGCAATGCGCCGTGTTGCTGAAGCAGCGGGATGTTGTCGCGCAGCGCCTCGAGATCGCTGCGTAGCGTATCTTCGCTGTAGGGCTGGTATGCAGCCTCGCGCCTGCTATCGGCGTCTTCGTCCGGGATGATCTCGAAGGCGCCGGCACTCTCACGTCCAAAGGCCTCCAGCAACCGGTACACATTCGCGCGAGGTAACCGCCGCAAGCGACAAAGCGTGTCCAGCACCGGCCCTTCGGGCAACAGATTGGCGAAAAAACCCAGGACTTCTTCGCCCACGAACTCGGCTTCACGCAAGGGCAAGCGTGTCGAAAGCGCAAACGCAGCGCGGCGCTGAAGCCAATGTGCGGCGTAGCGGAACACGAGCCGCCCTTCCCTTGCATCGATCCGACCGACCGTGTCGCCGTCGTAGCGAACCATCAACATCCGCCACGCTCCTTCGTGACGAAGTGCAAACCGAGCGCCTTGAGCACACGCAGCGCGTTGCCCAAACGCACACTCCCACGACCGTTCTCCACGGCGATGATCGTGTCGCGACTGACGCCCGATGCAAGCGCGAGCTGATCCTGGGTCAAACCGGCCTCGGTGCGCGTAGCTCGGACACGCCCCCCCAAGGCAAGAAGGTCGGGATCATGCCCTTGCCGCGCGTGACTTCGGGCACGCGATGAAAAGTTGGTTTTATCCGACTTTTTCACGATGATGGGTTGGATGCTGCATAAGTTGGCTAAAGCCGACTTTCTACCCATCCGAGGTACTTTGTCAACAAAAGTTGGTATTTACCGACTTTTGAAGACGAGCCGATGCGCCCGCGCGATCTGTTCGGTCTGCAATTCGCTCAGCCCAGCCTGCTCAGCAAATGCCGGCCAGCGCCGCACTGTCTCGATCACTTCCTCCAGGATCACCTTGTCGCGCCCACGCTTGAGCATGGCGGACTGGGCGCAGGCGCGGAAGTCGGCCAGGGTGAAGCCCTCGCGCTTGCCGTGGATGGTCATCTG
>NZ_JAQIBU010000087.1 GCF_027858935.1 Oleiagrimonas sp.
ATGGCCATGGCCACCCGTGGCGGCTGGATTCCGATGAGCCGCAAACACAACGGCCCGCAGGCCAACCCCGACACCAGCGTGCCGAGCAACAGCGAGCCCGGCGTCGCCGACCAGCCCGGTCAGAGCAAGAAAAAGCCCAGCTACGACTTCTACTCGGTGCTTCCGGAAAAGGAAGTGGTGATCCCCGATGCCGAGATCAGCCGACAGGCCAAAGCCGAGGAGCAGCCCGGGAACACGCCGCCGGCCGACTCCGGAGGCTACCTGCTGCAGGTTGGCTCGTTCCCCAGCGCCTCGGATGCCGAGGCGATGAAGGCCAAATTGGCGCTGCAGGGCTTCGTGGCCAAGGTGCAGCCCGTGACCATCAACGGCAACACCTGGAACCGTGTGCGACTGGGACCGTTCCCGTCGGCCGCCAAACTGGAATCGGTCAAGCAGCGTCTGGCCTCGGCAGGCATTCACGCGATCGCGTTGAAAGAGCACTGATCCAGAATCCGCAAAAGCGCGCAGCGGCGGCATCCACTAACCGAGCAAGCCGCGCATGATCAGCAGGCCGAAGACCGCCAGGATCGCGGTCGCAACCATGATCACGAACCCGGTCATCACCCAGCCCGGCAGCAAACCCGAGCGCGGGCGCTGCCGCTTTTGTGCAGTGGTTGCCGCTGGTGTCGACAGCTGTCCGCAGGCCCCGTCGTTCTGTTGCATCGGAGCCTGCTTGGCCGAAGGCGCCTCGTCCTCGAACAGTTCGCGCAGCGGCAACCACTGGTGCTCACCGAGTTCACAGGCCAGCAGGCCCGGATCCAGATCTCCCCGGGTCAGTGCCGCGCGGGTCCATGTATGGCTGACGGGCCCATGCGTTTCATGATCGATACGCAGCCACAGGCGTGGCGCGTCATCCTCTTCGAGCAACTCGGCGTCTGCGCCACAAGCAAGCACGGCGGCATGTTGTCTGCGGGCCACTTCGTCATTGGCGGCCTGAAGGGTAATTGGCACACGCGCCAGAAACCGCTGCCGAAAGGTTTCCGCATCCAGCTTCAGGAGATGCTCGACCCTGCGCCATACCGTTGGCGCGTCCCTGCCGGATTGCACCTTGCCGGTCATTGTGACCGAACACATCGTCTGCGCCATGATCTCCCTCGGGCGTCGCCACCAATCCTTCGATCATATGCCACACGGTCCTCGATGACACCAGCAACGCCGGAGGGGGTTGCACCAACCCGGTAGCAACAAAGTAGACTGGACGGATGACGATGAAAACAGCCTTCGTGACGGGCGCCACCTCCGGGTTCGGCGCGGCCATTACCGAGCGCCTTCTGGGCGAGGGATGGCGACTGGTGGCCTGCGGCCGGCGTGCCGAACGCCTGCAGCACCTTGTCGAGCGCCATGGCGCGGATCGGGTGCACGTGTCCGCCTTCGATATCCGCGATGCAGACGCCATGCAGGCCGCGCTCGACGCCCTGCCAGATGGGTTCTCCGACATCGACCTGCTGGTCAACAACGCGGGTCTGGCGCTGGGTACCGAACCGGCACAGAACGCCGACCTGGAACAATGGCGGCAGATGATTGACACCAATGTCACCGCGCTGGTGACGCTGACCCGTGCATTGCTGCCCAGACTGATCGAGCGCCGCGGAGCGATGATCAACCTCAGCTCCATTTCAGGCACCTACCCCTACAAGGGCGGCAACGTCTACGGCGGTACCAAGGCTTTTGTCACCCAGTTCTCGCTGGGCCTGCGTACCGACCTGCACGGCACCGGCGTGCGCGTGACCTCGATCGAGCCGGGCATTGCCGAAACCGAATTCACCCTGGTCCGCACCGGCGGCGACCAGAAGGCCTCGGAACAGCTTTATGACGGCGCGTATCCGATCAAGGCCGAAGACATCGCCGAGACCGTGTCCTGGATCGCACACTTGCCGCCGCACCTGAACGTGAACCGCATCGAGATCATGCCGACCAGCCAGTCCGCTGCCGGCCTGCAGATCCACCGCGACTGAAGCGACCGGCTCTCAGGCACCGCGCCTACGGGAATTCATGCAGGTAGGTGTAACCGGTCAGGCCGGCTTCCAGCCAGGCACGCAGCGCTTGCGCCTCGGCACCTTCGATGCCCGCGGCCGCGAGTTTGTCGGCATACGCCGAGCGCAAATCGTCCAACGCGTACCCGACATAGTCCAGCATCAGATCCGCGGTGTCGCCCCGGCGCACATGGTCGAAGCGGAAACCTTCACCGTCACAGCGCACGTTGACGGCATCGGTGTCGCCAAACAGGTTGTGGATGTCGCCCAATGTCTCCTGGTACGCACCGACCATGAAGATACCCAGCCGGTACGACTCGCCCGCCTTGAGCGCATG
>NZ_JAQIBU010000142.1 GCF_027858935.1 Oleiagrimonas sp.
CTCCGGCTCGCCACGGTCGGCTTGGGCAGCTGTCCGGAGGCGGGGGTTTCGCGTTCAGTCATCGGCGTGCTTCCTGGCAACGGCTGCAGTATCCCAGATCAGGCGCGGATCGAAAGCCATGGAGGCCAGCATGGTAAGCACAACCACCACCGCGAAGTACACCACGCCGGGCCCCGGGTCCACGCGCGAAAGCTTCTGGAAATGCACCAGCGCGACCAGCAGGGTCACCACAAATACGTCCAGCATCGACCAGTATCCGATGTTCTCGATCAGGCGGAAAAGCCGAGCGCGCCCCAGGGTGCGCCAGTCCTTGCCCATTTGCACGCTGATCAGCAACACCAGCAGCGCGGCAAACTTCAGCAACGGCACCAGGATACTGGCCACGAAGACGATCACCGCCAGGTCCCATGAGCCATTGCGCCACAGCTCGACCACTCCGCTGAGAATGGTGTTGTCCTGACTGCTGAAAAGCGAGCCCGTGCGCATGATCGGCAACAGGTTGGCCGGCACATACAGGATCATCGCCGCCAGCAGCAAGGCCCAGGTCCGGGAAAGACTGTCGCGCTTGCGCCGGTGCAGGTGGGTTCCACAGCGCACACAGCAGATATCGCCGGCCGCATGCTGGCAAACCTGTCCGCAGCAATGGCATGCCACGATGTCCAGATCGGCAGCCGTCGCAACCGCTTCGGTAGTCATGCGCAACGCTCCCGCTGCAGCACCCACATGCGCCGCAGGTCGAATGAGGCCACCAGGGTCAACAGTACCGTAAGGGCCGCAAATGCCCAGATCCCCGGCTGCAGAATGATGTCGAAGATACTGCCCGCCTTGACCACGGCCACCAGCGTACCAAGCAGGAACACCTCGACCATGCTCCAGGGTCCGATCGCCGTCAGTATCCGCATGATGGGCACAAAACCCGGAGGCCTCCGGTGCAACCGCAGAAACCCGAGGATCCAGCCGAACAGAATCACCTGAAGCAGGGGAAAGAAGAACAGCATCAGCGCCACCAGCACTGCAACCAGCCCGGCGCCGTCGCTTGCCACCGCGAAAATGGCGCCCCACAAGGTAGCGGACCGATGGATCCCGTTGAGCCCCAGGGACACGATCGGCCAGGTGTTGGCAATGAAGAACATCACAGCGGCCGCCAGTGCCAGGGCAAACATGCTGTTCACGTCCAGCCACGGGCAGCGGTACAGCAGCGCCTGGCAGCGCACGCAGCGTGCCACCTCGCCGCGTGCCAGCTCATGGCGCCGGTGCACAGCATCGCAGTGCTCGCAGATCACAAGATTCGCAACTGAGGTGTCCATGGTGGATGATTATCCAACAACAACGTGGCCATGCCGAATGCATGGGCGCAAGCCGCATGCTGCCGTAGCCTTGATAAGGGCCTGGGCCGCCCCGAAAACAGCAATGACGTACCACCAACTTCCCTTGGAGCCTCCGTGAGCACCAGCCCGCATGTTTTTGATGTCAGCCAGGACACCTTCGAGGACGACGTCCTCAAGGCCTCCCTGGACACCCCCATCCTGATCGACTTCTGGGCCAGCTGGTGCGGTCCATGCAAGGCACTGGGACCGCTGCTGGAAAAACTGGCCGACGAGTACAACGGCGCCTTCCGCCTGGCCAAGGTCGACGTCGACGCCAATCAGGAACTGGCGGGGATGTTTGGCATACGCAGCATTCCAACCGTGGCTCTGCTCAAGGATGGCAAGCCCGTGGACGGCTTCGCCGGAGCCCTGCCGGAAGGCCAGTTGCGTGAGTTCCTGCAAAAGCACGTCGAACCGGCAACGACCCTTGAGCTCCCGGACCAGGAGCCCGCCGTCGAGGAAGCCGAGCCCAAGGAGACCGCTTCGGCGGCGGTGGAGCGGATCCGCAAGGCCATGGATGCGGATCCGGATGACGAGAGCCTCAAGCTCGACCTGGCCCTGGCCCAGTCACGCGCCGGCGATATCGCCGCGGCCCAGGCCGCACTGGATGCCCTGCCCGCCAACCTGGGCACCGACGCGCGCGCCGTGCGCCTGCGCGGCCGCCTCGATCTGGCACATGCACTCGACCAGGCCCCGGATGCGGATACCCTGCGCCAGCGCATCGCAGCCAATCCGGAGGACTGGTCCGCACGCGACCTGATCGGCGTGCGCCAGGTGCTGGGCGACGCGCCTTCGCAAGGTCTGGACCAGTTCCTGCACATCCTGCGCCACCAGCGCGACTGGAACGAAGGCCAGGCCCGCAAGCGTCTGCTCGCGGCCTTCCAGGTGCTGGACGACACTGCGCTGGTCGCGGACTATCGCCGGCGCATGGCTTCGGTGCTGTTCTGACGGCCTATCGCCCTCAGCGGGTGCTCAGTCCACCGGCGTGCACAGCGCGCCGATGGGCCTACAATGGGCCTTCCTGTTTCACAGAGACCCGGCCATGCGCCCGCTGCGTGTAAAACGCTACCTGCTGACCGGCCTGCTGACCTTCATCCCGCTGTGGGTGACGTGGCTGGTGTTCTCTTTCGTCCTCGGCCTGCTCGCCAGCATCGGAACCCCGCTGGTCAACGCGATCCTCGGAGGCGTGGGGCTGATTGCACCCCACCTGGCCGACGTGCTCAACGTCAAGTGGCTGCTGCCGGTGGTCGCGCTGCTGCTGACCATGGTGAGCCTGTATCTGCTTGGCTGGTTGACCAGTCGCGTGATCGGCCAGCGCCTGTTGGATGCGTTCGACAAGCTGCTGCAGCGCATCCCGCTGGTCCAGACCATCTACGGCGGCACCAAGAAGCTCATGAACGTGCTGCAGAAGCGTCCCGACAGCGTGCAGCGCGTGGTGCTGGTGGATTTTCCTCGGCAAGGCATGAAAGTGGTCGGCTTCGTGACCCGGACCATGCGCGAGGAGGGCTCGAACCGGGAGATGGCCGCAGTCTACATCCCGACCACGCCCAACCCCACCGGCGGCTATCTGGAGGTGGTGCCGGTGGATGAGCTGACCCCCACCGACTGGACCATGGACCAGGCCATGGCCTTCATCATTTCCGGCGGCGCCGTGGGCCCGGACCGCCTGCCGGGAGCAACCGCCCGCAAGGATCAACCATCACACACTGACCTGCCTTGAGGACATAACGGGACAGCATCAGACCCCTTACCTTCGACACTGTAGGTCTAAAGAAGTATGTCCTAGTGTCGAGCGCTGGAATTTTGCATTTCCGGTATCTCATCGTCATGACAAAGGTCGGCAATCCAGCTGGCCGGTCAGCAGTCGCCTTCAATTCACGGAGATCTATCAATGAACAAGCATGCGATCAAACCGCTTGCCCTGGCCCTTGGCCTGGCGCTGGCCGCTACCGCCTGCAGCCGCAGTGGGCAGGAAGCTCCGGCGAAATCCGCCGCATCCGCCGCATCGGCTTCATCGGCTGCATCGGCTGCATCCGCCAAGACCGCCAGCACAAGCGCAATGACGCCGGCCCACGCCTCCACCGCACCGATCTTCAACGTCGCCAACCTCGACACCAAGGTCAATGCCTGCACTGACCTGAATGCCTTCGTCAATGCAAAGTGGATCAAGGCCCATCCGATTCCGGCCGACCAGTCCTCGTGGGGCTCGTTCAATCTGTTGCATGAAAAGAGCCTGAAAGACCAGCACAATCTGGTCGAGACCGCCGAGAACAAGGCCGACAGCGCCAAGCCCGGCTCGATCGAGCAGAAAATCGGCTGGTTGTACCGCTCCGGCATGAACATGTCGGCTCGCAACAAGTTGGGCTTCAAACCCATCAAGCCTGAACTGGAATCGATCCAATCCATCCATTCACGCAAGGCCCTGCCGGAATGGCTGGACCAGTCATTTGCCAAAGGCAACAACTTTGTTTTCAGCTTCGGCTCCGGCGCTGATTTCAAGGATGCCAAAAAGCAGATCGGCTACACCTATCAGGGCGGCCTGGGCCTGCCCACCCCGGGGTATTACACCAACGCCAAGGACAAGAACATCCGCGATGCGTACGTCAAGTACATCGCCAAAATGTTCACCTTGACCGGAACTCCGGCCAAGCAAGCCGAGAAGAAGGCGCATGAGGTCATGGCCTTCGAGACCGAGCTGGCCAAGCACTCCATTTCGCGTGTGAAACTGCGCAATCCCGAGAATCAGTACCACTTTGTATCGGTGGCGGATGCGGACAAGGCCACGCCGCATTTCAGCTGGAAGCAGTTCTTCAAGGCCCAGGGCGTGACCGTCGACAAGGGCTTTTCGCTCTCGCAGCCCAAATTCTTCAAGGA
>NZ_JAQIBU010000233.1 GCF_027858935.1 Oleiagrimonas sp.
CATACAGCCCAGCATGCGGACCCAAGGGCTACCGCAGGGGAAAAAAGGTCAGCCGGCAGAGGCTTTCTTCTGGCGATTTCTTTTGAACGGGACAACCCACATTTCGTACAGACTGACGAAGATCATCACCACCAGCGAAAGGATGAACAGGAAGCCCCCAATGATCGTCTGATAGACGAAACCCTCGATGTGATGCGTCAAAAACCATCCCGCGACATCGATGGGAAACATGACGAACGGAAGCACGCACCAGAAAATGCGCCATTTTGTCGAGATTCTTGAGTGCACAAAAATGAAGCCAATGATCCAGAAGATAGGCAGCAACGCCAACAAATGAATGTGCGCCAAGCCGATCAGTGTCGCATCGCTCATACCGGGCCCGTAGTAGGCGTGCGCGATGTCATGCGGTGTGACCATATAACCGGAAGTGCCCGAATGACTGACATCAATGTAACTGAGCGCCATAAGTATCCCGAGCAGTGCATACAGAAGTGCCGCCGTATTCAGCGCCTTCAGTTCTGGCCTCAATTCAGTCAATGGTTTCATGCAAAATACTCCTGAAAATAGGATTACCCTTTTGACTTGCTCTTGGAAACACTACAGTTTCCCGGCTCCAGGCTCGCGAAATATGCAGCTAGATCACGCATTTTCTTCTGCGACAAGGCGGCCGCATGGCTGTGCATGATCGGATTATGTCTCTTGTCATTCTTGAAGGCCTTGAGTTGGTTCAGCAGGTACTTGTAATTCTGGCCTGCAAGATTGGGATAGGAGGAAACCGTGGCCATGCCATCGCTGCCATGACAGGCCGCGCACATCCCGGATATGGCCTTGCCAGTGGAAACACTGGGCGATGACGCATGCGCCGGCCAGCTGACCGTGGCGCAGATCAAGAGAAGTGTGATGCCAGCCAGAATGTTTCTGATAGGCATACCGAATTCTGATGCATCGAATAAAACTGAATGACTGTGCATAAGCGACCTCCGTGCGTGATGTGAGACCCCGAGCAACCCCGCACGATCCATTGGTTGGCTCCTTCGACGGGAGCATTTCATTTGTATTGATGAACAACCTGTGAATCCTCGCCGTGCGATGAATCCATGCATGTTCCAAATGAAATAATCGGCTATCCATTTGTGCTATGGATCGCTTGAATAGGTGTGGCCGGATACGAGGGCATCATTATAACCAATGGTTATTTGGACATCAAAAAGTGCACCGAGTTCAAGCACCCGGTACACATCCTTTTTTCAGTTCAGGACATTGGATACACGCAATGCGCCACCCATAAGCGCCGTCCTGGTCTGGAATGGCTTGTCCTGGTCATACCGCGCTTGGGATTGGCAACAGTCTGCACGGCAAACTGGACGCTCTGATCACGTTTTGGCATGTTTATGGCTCGACGTGTTGCGCGTGGCGCGTTCCGAGACGATGGCAGTGGCCACGTCGCGGGGATAGGTTTTCCTTCCCTGAAGCAGCAGCACCAGGCCCGCGGCGACCAGCGTGACCAGCAGGATCAGCATCGCGGCACGAAGACCGGCTCCGTTACCGGTGGATACCGTAAGCGAATGCGCGTGCCCGAACTGGGACGAGAGAAAGCCGAACAACGGTGCCGCCACGGCACTGAGTGCATAACGCAGTGAAGCCCGCACACCTTCTGCGCGCCCCCACAAGCTGGAATGGATGACATCCAGTCTCGCGGCATCCACGCTGGGGTTGGCACCGCCAACGCCCATCGCCGCCATGAAAAAGAGCGGGCCGGTGATATACAGCGATGTACCCAGAAGGCCGGCCAGCAGGGCGCCCGCAGCAATCAGGTACGCCCAGGCGCCCACATGGATACGTCCTGTCAACAATCCGTGATGGATCAAACGGTCGCCGATGCGGCCAGCCAGCAAGACACCCACGATGGCACCGGACCCGATGAGCACGGAAATCGTGCTGGACAGGGCCTGACCAAGGCCGAACGTTTCGCGCATGTACAGCAGCGCAAAGGTACGCAAACCAGTGAAATAGAAGTAGCCAAGCCCTGACGCGATGACCAGGCTGCGAAATGTACGTATGGACAAAACATAGCGCACGGCCTGCCACAGGCTCATGCTCCCGGCATCCTCGGACAATGCCTGCGCCTCGTGCGGCTGGATGTTGTCTGCGGAGATCAGGGCCTCGATGGATCCGCTTTCGGGTATGTCCGGTCGCTCGCCCGAATGTTCCGACTCGGTGCCCGATTGCGCGCTTGATGGAACCGGTTCGTCGTCAGCGCCCCGGGGCATGATGCTCTGGCCACCGCGTTCCGGCTCCGGGAGGTAGCGCCAGATCACGGCACTCAATACCAGGCCGATGAGGGCCAGCAGCCAGAAGGCCGCGCGCCAGGAAAGAAGAGCTGCAATGTTGCCTGACAGCAGGAAACCCACCGCCACGCCCAGTAATTCACCGGCAAGGATGTACCCGAAAATGCGCCCGCGTTCGGCAGCCGCAAAAAAATCCCCGGTCAGCGAAACCACGATCGGCGTGGCTGCTGAAACAATGGCACCCAGCAGCAACCGGCTCAAGAGCAGCATGGTGTAGGAAGTGGAGAATCCACTGAGCAGCAGGGCCAAGGACCACACCGTCATGGCGGCTACCAGTATGCGGCTTCGGTTGACGCGATCGGTCAGCACCCCAAAGGGCAAGGTGACCACGGCGCCGATGGCCGTGGATACGGTAACCAGCAATCCGATCTGCACATCGTTCACGTGCAGTGCGTGCTTGAGCTGCATGGCAACGGCGCCGATGGTCGCCATGTCGGCTGAATTGAGTGCCAGCACGCCGGCCAGCAGTACGATGATCTTCAGACGGGCACGGCCGCCTGCCAAAGACTCCAGTGACGCTTCGATACGTGGCGCAAACCAGTTACTGGTCATGGTTACGCATCTCCCTTGGGATCCCCTGGACTGCATGCCCGAACGCGTTTTCGCAAACGCCACGGCCATGAACAGCTCCTGCATGAAGGCGTTGTCTGCAAGACCCTGGACGTGGTGCCGTGATCACCCTCCCGGGGCATTGCGCGTGTAGCGACGATATCCGGGCGACCACATGCACTCCTCGAGCATGCTTCCCAGCGCTTCGTCCTCGAAGGCATCGCAGTGCGCTTCCTCGCGGGCCTGCAGCGCCACGGC
>NZ_JAQIBU010000274.1 GCF_027858935.1 Oleiagrimonas sp.
GAGCTCGAGATCCCTCCACTGGCGGCTCTTGCACAGAACACCCGCCCCGTATCCGCGGCTCCTGGCGCACGGCATGCGATGGACCCCCATGCTTTGCACGTGTGGCCGCGCGGCGGCTACATGTGCATTGCATTGCCCAATGTCGATGGCAGCTTCACCGTCACCCTGTTCATGCCCAACGAAGGCCCATGCCCCAGCTTCGCGGCGTTGAACGATCCCGGGGCCGCCGAGCATTTCTTCCATGAGCAGTTCCCCGATGCATCGGCCCTGATCCCGCATTTTCGCGAGGACTTCCGGGCCCATCCGGTCGGTCGCCTGGGCACCCTATATCTCGACCGCTGGCATCTGGGCGGCAAGGCACTGCTGATCGGAGATGCATCGCACGCCATCGTCCCTTTCCATGGCCAGGGCATGAACGCCGGCTTCGAGGACGCAACCACGCTGGCGGCATTGCTGGCCGAGCATGGCAGCGCCACGGCGTTTGCCCGCTTCCAGGATCAGCGCAAGCCCGATGCCGACGCCATCGCTGCGATGGCGCTGGAAAATTACGTCGAGATGCGCGATGCCGTAACCGATCCGCAGTTCCTGCTTCGGCGTGCGCTCGGCCAGTCGCTCTCCGGCCGTGCGCCGGAACACTTCATGTCGCGCTACCGGATGGTCAGTTTCACCCACCTCCCCTACGCCTATGCGTGGCAGCGCGGACGCGCGCAGGAACGTCTCCTGGAGCAGTTGCTGCACGGCCGCGACAGTCTGGATGGCCTTGACCTGGATGCCGCCGTGCGCATCCTTCGCACGACCCTTCCACCGCTGCCCTCCGGGGTCCATGGGATCCGCGATCATGCACGCACCGGCTGAAGTACGGGAAATCTTTCGCGTCGCCGACTACCGTGTGCGTCTGCCGGGTGGCGAAAGTGCGTCCATCCACATCCACAAACCCCTGCCAGTGCCCCTGGTCGCCCTGCTTCCCGGACCTCGTGCGGCCTGGGGCTTCATCACCGCATGGAACCCTGGTGCTGCATCCCGTTCGCGTCAGGAGAATCGCGCCGCGCAACATGACTTGCGTGATGCGCTGCTTGGGATCGTCGACATCCAGGCGATCCATCCCGGCGTGGGCAGTGCGCCAGGCTGGCGCGAGCCGAGCCTGTTCGTGGCCGGTATCGCTTGTCGTGACCTTGACCTGCTGATGCTGCGCTTTGACCAACTTGCCGTGGTCCGCGGTGACGGAGCTGGGCGGGCGGCATTGCGCTGGCACGATGAAGCGGCACGTGATCACTCGGGCCTCTAGAGATACCCGCTTCCCGCCCATGACCGCAGCATGCGATTGGCCACCCTGCTTTGCGTGTCAACATGACCTGAATCAACATCGTCGGTGGCTTCGATAAGTAGCATGGGCAACGTCGATATTTCACCGGTTCCGATGACCCCTTTACGGGAACTGCTCAATGCTCCCCGTCCCTGACGCAAATGGACACGGGCTTCCCAAGCCGCGACCTGCAACCGCATGGACAGGTGATCCAGCCACTGGGACAATCATGCGCACTGCTGCCTGATTCCATGATGCCAAACACAACCAATACCGCCCTGCTGGAAGCCCGGGGCCTGACGTTCCTTCGCCAGGACGAACGGGTATTCGGTCCCCTGGATTTCAGCCTCGCGCACGGCGAGGTGATGCTGGTGGAAGGCGACAATGGCAGCGGCAAGACCACGTTGCTGCGCGTGCTTGCCGGCCTGCTGAGGGCCGACGAAGGCAACCTGTACCTGGACGGTGAACCGCTCGATCGGGACCGTGCCCGCGGACGCATGCTTTTCATGGCCCACCATCTGGGCCTGAAAGCCGACCTTTCTCCGCTGGAAAACCTTCGCATCGCCTCCGGTCTCTACGGCTGCCGCCCCCGGACGACGCCGGCCAATGTATTGCAAAAAGTCGGCCTGCAAGGCTACGAGGACGAGCCGGTACGCCAACTCTCGGCCGGCCAGAAAAAACGCGCTGCGCTGGCGCGCATGTTGCTCATTCCCGCGCAAATGTGGTTGCTAGACGAGCCATTCGCCAATCTCGACAGAGAGGGCATTGCCCTGGTCAACGGCCTGATCGAGGAACATGCCGAAGCAGGTGGCGCGGCCCTGGTCACCAGCCATGGCGCAGTCACTTTCCTGCATGGCACCCCACGTCGCATAAGGATGCCCGCATGAAGCCCGGTTCGGTTTCCGCTGCCGCTGCCGCCGTCCTGCGCCGTGACCTGGTCCTGGCCTGGCGTAGCCGTGGCGACATGGCCATGCCGGTGCTGTATGCACTGATCGTGGCGACGCTGTTCCCTTTTGCGCTGGGCCCCGACAGCGCACTGCTGGCACGCATCGCCGGTGGCGTGGTGCTGGTCACGGTACTGCTGTCGATGCTGCTGGCGCTCGACGCGCTGTTTCGGCCCGATCTCGAGGATGGCTCGCTGGAACAACTGATGCTGGCGCCGCAACCCCTTGCGCTGATGCTGTCGATGAAGATTCTTGCGCATTGGCTGACCACCGCCCTGCCGCTGATCGTGATCGCGCCGCTCCTGGCCTCGATGCTGCATCTGCCAGGCCATGCCATCGCCGTGCTGGTGCTGGCATTGGTGGTGGCCACACCCTTGCTCAGTCTGTTGGGGTCGGTGCTGGTCGCGCTGACGGCCGGCACCCGGCGCTCTGGTATGCTCCTCGCGCTGATGTTGCTGCCGCTATGCGTGCCGGTGGTCATCTTCGCTGCCGGTGCGGTATCTGCCGCCCAGGCCAACCTGCCCTGGGTTGCCCCGATCGCCTGGCTTGGCGCCGCACTGGCCCTGATCCTGGTACTGGCTCCATTGGCCTGCGCCGCAGCCCTTCGCATCGCGGTCGACGCATGATGAACTCCTCCTTTCCCCTCACCAGCCCTCACGCGGAGACGACCTGACATGGCCAACTGGATCCCGCATTGGATGCAACGGCTGTCTTCACCGCCGACCTTCTACCGTTTTGCCGGTGTCTTGCGCCCGTGGTGCATGGCCCTGTCGCTGATATTGCTGATCATCGGGCTGTATGGCGGCCTGGTAATGGCGCCACCCGACTACCAGCAGGGCGACGCGTTCCGCATCATTTATATCCACGTGCCGAGCGCCTGGATGAGTCTTTTCATCTATGGCGTGATGGCCGTGTCCGGTTTCATTGCCGTGATCTGGCGCATCAAGCTGGCGGAATCGGTGGCAATGCAATCGGCACCCATCGGCGCCGCCTTCACCTTCATCACGCTGGTCACCGGTTCACTCTGGGGCTACCCCACCTGGGGCACTTGGTGGACCTGGGATGCACGACTGACCTCGGAGCTGGTGCTGCTGTTCCTGTACCTGGGCGTGATCGGCCTTTACCACGCCTTCGAGGATCGCCGGCAAGGCGCGCGGGCAGCCGCCTTCCTGGTGTTGGTCGGCGTGGTCAACCTGCCGATCGTGCATTACTCGGTGCAGTGGTGGCATACGCTGCACCAGGGCACCACGGTACGCCTGTTCGGCAAATCCAGCATCGAGGCCGACATGCTCTGGCCGCTGCTGGTGATGACGCTGTCGACCAAGCTGTACTGGGTCGCCAGCCTGTGCGGACGCGTACGCACCGACATGCTCTCGCTGGAAAGCGGCAAGCACTGGGTCCGCGATCTGGCGATGGAGGATGAGGCATGAGCCTGTCCACGTTCTTCCACATGGGCGGCTACGCGTTCTACGTGTGGACCTCCTACGCCCTGTTTTTCGTGGTACTGCTGGCCGACTACCTCGCGCCCAGGCTGCGACAAAAGCGCATACTCCGGGAACTGCGCGCGCGCATGGCGCGTCAAAAAGCTCGTGAATCGGGCAAGCCGCAGCACCCCGATGACACCCATTCCCGTCCGACCTGAGCTGGACGCACGCACGGCATCATCATGAATCCCAAGCGCAAAAGAAGACTCATCATCACCTTGCTGGTCATTGCCGCCGCCGCGGTTGCGATCAGCCTGACGGTGTTCGCCCTGCAGCAGAACATGAACTACCTGTACTCGCCGACCGAAGTGGATGCGGGCAAGGCTCCGGCCCACCACCAGTTCCGGCTGGGTGGCGTGGTCAAGGAGCACTCGGTGGTTCGCGATGGCAATTCGCTGAAGGTTGATTTCGTCGTCACCGATCGCTTCCATGACATGCCCGTGGTCTACACCGGCATCCTTCCCGACCTGTTCCGCGAGGGACAGAGCGTGATCGTGACCGGCCACATGGACGGCAACCACTTCGTCGGCACCGAGGTCCTGGCAAAGCATGACGAGACCTACATGCCCAGGGAAGTGGCCGACGCCATTCGCAAGGCCCAGGCGGCGGGGCGTGCCAAGGCGTCCCACATGAAAGACGCCCACGGGTCGACACCCAAAGGGGGTTCGTGATGCTTCCCGAACTGGGCCAGATCGCCCTCATTCTCGCGCTGCTGATGTCCATACTGCAGGGCGTGCTGCCGCTGGTCGGCGCCTGGCGCAAGAGCCCGGCACTGATGGCGGTGGGACGACCCGCAGCCGTAGGCCAGTTCCTCTTCGTGGCGCTGGCGTTCGGCATCCTCGCCTACGCCTTCCTTACCTTCAACTTCTCGGTCGAGTACGTCGCCAACAACTCCAATCTTGCGTTGCCCTGGTACTACCGCTTCGCCGCGGTGTGGGGCGCACATGAAGGATCCATGCTGCTGTGGATGCTGATCCTGAACGTTTGGACCCTGTCCCTGGCCATCTTCAGCCCGCGCCTGCCCGAGGATTTCGGGGCACGCGTACTGGGTGTGCTCGGCCTGCTCAGCGTCGGCTTCCTGCTGTTCATCCTGCTCACCTCCAACCCCTTCGGACGACTGCTCCCGGCGCCCGCCGACGGCGCTGACCTCAATCCCGTGTTGCAGGACCCGGGCATGACCTTCCATCCACCGGTCCTGTACATGGGATACGTCGGATTCTCGGTGGCTTTCGCGTTTTCCATCGCGGCGCTGCTGGGCGGTGGTGTGGACAAGCAATGGGTGCGCTGGGCACGACCGTGGACCAACCTCGCATGGGGCTTCCTGACACTGGGTATCGTCGCCGGCAGCTGGTGGGCCTACGCCGAACTGGGCTGGGGCGGCTGGTGGTTCTGGGATCCGGTCGAAAACGCTTCATTCATGCCCTGGCTGGTCGGCACCGCATTGATCCATTCACAGGCGATCACCGAAAAGCGAGGTACGCTGCCAGCCTGGACCGTGCTGCTTTCGATCTTCGCCTTCTCGCTGTCGCTGCTGGGCACCTTCCTGGTGCGTTCGGGTGTGCTGACCAGCGTGCATTCGTTTGCGTCCGACCCGCGACGCGGCGTATTCATCCTGATCTATCTGGGCATCGTGATCGGCAGCTCGCTGCTGCTTTATGCGCTACGCGCACCCAAGGTCGCCGGCGGCAAGCCGTTTGCGCCGCTGTCGCGGGAAACGCTGCTGCTGATCGTCAACCTGCTGCTGACCACCTCCGCGGCCATGGTACTGCTGGGCACCCTGTTCCCGCTGATCGGCGACGCATTTGGCTGGGGCCGCATCTCGGTGGGTCCGCCGTACTTCGGTACCTTGTTCATCCTGCTGATGGCACCGGCGATCGTGCTCATGCCCCTGGGTCCGTTTGCCCGCTGGGGGCGTGCCGGAGGCCGACTGCTGGTGAAGGTTTTCGTGCAGGCGGCGATTGTTGCTGTGCTGCTGGGCGGCATCCTGTTTGCGGCCGAATACAGCGGCGTGCCGCCATGGCGGGCCATCCTCGGTGGCCTGGCCTCGATCTACGTGATCTATGGCGTTGTCGCCTACGCGATCAGACGCTGGCGCGAGGCCCCGGCCGGTAATCGCTATCCGGCCGAGATGCTGGGCATGCTGATCGCACATCTCGGCGTGGGCATCTTCCTTGCCGGAGTCCTTCTGACCACGGCCCTGAGCGTCGAACATGACGTGCGCCTTGCCCCGGGGCAAACCGAGACCATCGGCGCCTTCGCGTTCCGATTCAAGGGCATAAAACATACCGAAGGCCCGAACTGGAAGGCTGACCAGGGCACTGTCGAAGTACTTGAGAACGGCAAGCCCCTGACGGTACTGCACCCGCAGAAGCGCACCTATGAACGCGGTCAGGTGCAAACCGAATCGGACATTGATGCCGGCCCCCTGCGCGATCTGTACGTGGCCATGGGCGAACCACTCGACAATGGCGCCTGGGCACTGCGCATCTACGTCAAGCCCTTCATCCGCTGGTTGTGGGGCGGTGGCGTGCTGATGATGCTTGGTGGATTTGTCGCCGCTTCCGACCGCCGCTTCCGGCTCAAGCGCAATGCGTCCGGTTCCGCAGCAACGACCGCTACCCTGGATCCGGCAAGTGTCCGAGGCATGAACCGCATCCTTCCGCTGTTGGGTTTCGCGCTGCTTGTGGGGCTTTTCGGCTTCGGCATCTGGTGGAACACGCTTCATGACCAGCGTGAAGTCCCCTCACCCCTGATCGGAAAGCCTGCACCCGCCTATAACCTGCCGCTGCTGGACGATCCTTCGACCACGGTCAGCAAACACGAAATGCTCGGGCAACCCTATCTGATCAACGTGTTCGCCAGTTGGTGTTTTGCTTGCGGCGAGGAACATCCGGTCCTGATGCAGGAGGCGCAGCAACTGGGCATCCCCCTGGTCGGCTACGATTACAAGGACCAGCCGTCCGATGCCAAGGCATGGCTGGACAAGCATGGCAACCCCTACAGCATGGTTGTCACCGACCAGTCGGGAGACACTGCCATCAACTTTGGCATCTACGGCGCACCGGAGACCTTCCTGATCGATGCCAATGGCGTGATCCGTTACAAGCACATCGGACCGCTCACGCCGAACGTCATCAAAACGGTCCTGGAACCGAAAATCGCGAAACTCAAGCGGGGAGAACGATGAAACACCTGCGTCCACTGTTGCTGCTGGTCGGCTTGTGCATGGTGTTCGCCGTGCATGCCATCGATCCGCTGCCGTTCAAGAATCGCGCACAGGAAGTACGCTTCCAGAAACTGACCGCACAGCTGCGCTGCCTGGTCTGCCAGAACGAAAGCCTGGCCGCGTCACAGGCCGAACTGGCGCAACAGATGCGGCACATCATCTTTCGCAAGATGCAGGAAGGTCAGAGCAACGCTCAGATCAAGCAGTACCTGGTCGATCGCTATTCCGACTATGTGCTGTACGACCCGCCGCTGAAACCGTCCACCTGGTTGCTCTGGTTTGGCCCGGCTATCGTTTTGGTGCTGGGTGCCGGCGGTGTATGGGTAACCATCCGCAGACGCACCCGGACCAAGAACCACCCCGCACCAGAAGCAGAAACCGAGGACTGGTGATGCCGGCCCTTGCCTCACGTTCGCCCGAACCGGATTGTTCTTCATGACCGCATGGTTTGTCGTCCTCGCCGTACTGATGGTGCTGATCGCACTCGGCATCATCCTGATCCCCATGCTGCGCAGTGCACGCAGCCATGGCCGTCCGCGTCACGTGTTCGTGACTGCTGTTGCCGTCTTGTTCGCCTTGCCGCTTGTCGCCTGGGGCCTTTACATGCATGTAGGTACGCCTGCTGCGCTCAATCCGTCAGCCCTTCACCCGCCCCCGATGACACTGGATCAGGCCGTGGTCAAGCTCAAGGGCGAACTGGCCAAACATCCGGACAATCTGCAGGGATGGCTGCTACTCGGCCAGACCTATGCCGGAACCAATCGGGACAGTCTGGCGCGTGAGGCCTATGGCCATGCCCTGAAACTGGCCCCCTCCAATGCCGACATCATGGTGGCCTGGGCAGAAGCCGACTCGATGGCCCAGGCGGACCATCACGTCAGTGATCGCGGCCGCACCCTGCTGGAGCAGGCGGTGAAAGCCGACCCACGCAATCAGCGCGGCCTCTGGCTCCTGGGAATCAGCAATTTCCAGCATGGCCAATTTGCCGATGCAGTACTGCTGTGGCGGCGCTTGAAGGTCCTGCTGGAGCCCGGTTCCAAAGTAGCCCAGGCCGTCGACCAGCAGATCGCAGTGGCCAACGCGCGCGCCTCCGGCAAAACCGAAGCCCAGGCGCTGGAAATCGCACGAAACGCCCCGGCCCCGGCATCGACCACCGTGCAACCAGACAACGAGGGTGCGCATATCGCGGTAAAAGTGAGCCTGGCACCGGCCCTGAAAGGTCGCGTGAAACCCGGCGATACGCTCTACGTCTTTGCCAAGGCGTTGAAGGGGCCGCCGATGCCGCTGGCCGTGGCGCGACTGAAGGCATCGTCACTGCCGACCACGGTCATGCTCACCGATGGCATGGGCATGACGCCGACACTGCGCCTGTCCAGCGTCACCAGGGTCAACCTCACCGCGCGTATCTCGCACAGCGGGCAGCCCGTCGCCGCTCCCGGTGACCTGGAGGGCACGACCGGTCCGGTTTCCGTGGACGCCGGCAAGCCGGTGTCCATCGTCATCGACAGCGTGCACTGACGCCATAAAGGTTCGCAGTTTGGGTCGGACACGGGTACCGATATACAGTGCCCGTTCCGCCTGCCTCCGACGTACCCCACATGGCCGATGCCCGCTGTTACCACAACCTGCCTTCGCCGTTCCCGATGAAACGCGGGGGCGAGCTGCACGGTGGGCACGTCGCCTATGAAACCTGGGGCACGCTGGACCCCGATGCCGGCAATGCCATCCTGATCCTGACCGGTTTGTCGCCGAACGCGCACGCCGCTTCCAGCGAGACCGACCCGTCGCCCGGCTGGTGGGAAAGGATGCTCGGACCGGACAAACCCATCGACACCAACCGCTGGTATGTGGTGTGTGTGAACGCCCTGGGCAGCGACAAGGGCTCGACCGGTCCGGATTCCATCAACCCGGATACCGGCGAACGCTATCGCCTTGACTTCCCCGAACTGACCCTCGAGGACGTCGCCAATGCGGCACATGCCGTCGTCGAGGGCCTCGGTATCGAACGGCTGGCCTGCCTGATCGGATGCTCGATGGGCGGCATGGCTGCGCTGGGATACATGCTGCACCATCCGGGCACGGTGCGAGCGCATATCAGCGTCGACACCGCACCACAGGCACAGCCCTTCGCCATTGCCATCCGTTCGCTGCAGCGCGAGTCCATACGTCTGGATCGCAACTGGAACGAAGGTCGCTATACCGAGGACACCTATCCCGAGCGCGGCATGAACATTGCGCGCAAGCTGGGCGTGATCACCTATCGCTCCGCGATGGAATGGAACGGGCGCTTCGCACGCATCAAGCTCGACCCGGAGGAGCGTCCGAGCGACCCGTTCGGCTTCGAGTTCCAGGTCGAGTCGTACCTGCAGGCGCATGCGCGCAAATTCGTGCATCACTTCGATCCCAACTGCTATCTGTACCTGTCGCGTGCCAGTGACTGGTTCGACGTAGCCGAATACGGTGGTGGCAGCGTGCATGAGGGGCTCAAGCGCATCTGCATCGAGCATGCACTGGTGATCGGGGTCACCACCGACATCCTGTTCCCGTTGGAACAGCAGGAGCAGATCGCCAAGGGACTTGAGGATGCCGGCGCAAAGGTCGAATTCGTGGCCCTGGATTCACCACAGGGGCACGACGCGTTCCTCGTCGACATCGAACACTACGGGCCCGCCATCGGCGGCTTCCTCGACCGCCTGTAGCCCACTCGCAGGAAACACGGCATGTGGCTATTCGGTCCCTGCTAAAATCATACGTCCCGACTGGCTACCCCACTGTACCCATCGCTCATGCTTGCTCTCGAATTTCCCGGCTGCCGTATCCTTGTCGACGCCCTCGACGAAGCCGTCAACAAGGACTCAACCGCCGACATCACCGATGCGCTGCGCAGCACCCTGTGCAGCCTGATCCAGCAGCAGGACGTGATGCTTCCCGAATGTGTCTTCCAGTCCAACGCCGAGCATTACGCGCGTCGGGAACTGTATCGAAGTGAGCGTTATGGTTACTGCGTGACCGCCATGACCTGGGGCCCTGGCCAAGGCACCAAGATCCATGACCACCACGGCATGTGGTGCGTGGAAGGCGTGTGGCGCGGGGCACTGGATATCACCCAGTACCAGCTGCTGGAACAGGACGACAGCCGTTACCGCTTCAATCCGGCGGGTTCCATACAGGCCGGCCCGGGCTCGGCAGGCAGCCTGATACCGCCACACGAATACCACTGCATCCGCAATCCCAGCGATGACGCCATTGCAGTGAGTCTGCACATCTATTCCGCACCGATGACCCAGTGCGCGGTTTTCGATCCGATCGAAGGCCAGTGGTATCGGCGTGACGAGCGTACCCTGGCCCTCGACCAGCTGCACTGACTTGCGGCATACTCCACATCCCCGCGCCGAAGTGGCGGAACTGGTAGACGCGACGGATTCAAAATCCGTTTCTGGAAACAGAGTGAGGGTTCGAGTCCCTTCTTCGGTACCAAATCATAGTTTCAGGCCGTACCAGACAGCCCCAGAAACGCAACAAAACCGGCACCTTAGCCGGTTTTTTTGTGTCTAGAGGTTCCAGATCGTCCGATTGCATCCGGGGGCACAAGGGGGCACCATTGGGGGCACAAGCCCGCACTTCGGGGCTATCGCAACGGAGATGCCCCCATGCCAAACGCCTCTGGAAAGCTAACCGCTGTCACCATCCGCAACGCAAAACCGGGAGAAAAGCCCGCCCGCCTGTTCGATGGTGGCGGCCTGTACCTGGAAGTGATGCCGAATGGCTCTCGCTACTGGCGCTTGAAGTTTCGCCACGCCGGGAAAGAAAAACGGTTAGCGCTTGGGGTGTTCCCCGAAGTCTCGCTAGCCGACGCCCGTCAGAGTCGCGACCAAGCGCGCGCCCTACTCCGCGAAGGACGCGACCCCAGCGCGGAACGCAAGGCCAAGCGACGCCGCGCAGAATTGAACGCCACACAGACCTTTGAGGCTATCGCTAGTGAATGGCTGAACAAACAACGCGAGGCATTGGCCCCCGGCACGTTCAACAAAGCGCAATGGCTGCTGGGCCTTGCATCGGGCTTGAATAGCTTGCCCATCGCTGACATCAAGGCACCCGACGTGCTGGATGTCTTGCGCAAGGTGGAAGCTAAGGCAACGCTGAAAAAGTCTCCCACAATTGCGAAAATAGCGCTGTCCTGACATTCAAGCGGAATTGCGACGATGAAACAGCAAACACTGGCGATGGCAGCGGATCAAGGCGAAGGTTTCGAGCAACATCGCCGAGCGACGCGTCGAGATGTGTTTTT
>NZ_JAQIBU010000324.1 GCF_027858935.1 Oleiagrimonas sp.
ACGATCATGTGCGCTGCCCAACCGGCGAGGCGCGGATCACACCCGGCTTCGACCTGAAGGCTCGATGGGTGATCCATACGGTCGGCCCGGTATGGCGCGGCGGCCACGATGGCGAAAAGCAGCTCCTGGCTGCGTGCTATCGCAACAGCCTTCGTCTTGCGCGTACCTGTGGTGTGCGCGACATCGCCTTTCCAGCCATCAGTTGTGGCGTGTACGGCTACCCGGCGCAAGCCGCCGCGCGTATCGCCGTTGAAAGCCTGCGCAAGGAGGCCGGTGCAGGACCCGACCCCAGGCATGTATTGCTGTGCAGCGTGGGTCAGGACGTGCATGATGCGCTGGCCGATGCGCTGACTGCATGATGGAGCCTCGTCGGGCTCTCATGCCGATGCCACGGGAACCTGCTCGTCCTCGCCACGCGCGACCACGACCGAAGCGGCCAGGTCCCCGGCCACATTCAGCGTGGTTCGTGACATGTCCAGCAACCGGTCAATACCCAGCACCAGGCCGATGCCCTCGGGGGGAATCCCGAACATGCCCAGGATCATCGCGATCACCGGTAGTGATCCTCCGGGGACCCCGGCCGCGCCGACTCCGCCCAGTACGCAGATCAACAGCACCAGAGCCTGCTGCGCCAGGTTCAGGTCGACTCCGAAGAACTGCGCCAGGAACAACACGGTGATGCCCTCGTACAGGGCCGTTCCATTCATGTTGGCCGTGGCACCCAGCGTGCACACGAAACGGCTGATACGGCGTGGCACACCCAACCGGTTTTCCGCCGCCTCCAGCGTAGTCGGCAAGGTCGCACTGCTCGAGGACGTCGAGAACGCAGTCACCATGGCGATTTTCGCACCCCGGAAAAACGTACCCGGCGACATGCCTCCGAGGTAGCGCACCAGCAGCGGCAGTACCACGAAACACTGAAGAACCAGTGCCAGGAGCACCACGCCGACATAGCGCGCAAGTTGCAGCAATACATCCCAACCCATACGCGCAGTCAGCGTGAAGAGCAGCGCCGCGACGGCAAACGGGGCCAGCCGGATCACCCATTCGATCAACTTCAGGCAGATATCGTAGACACCCTGCATGGTGTCGACAAAGGTACGTGTGCCGGGACTGCGCACCACCGCCGCCGCGACCCCGAACACCAATGCAAAGAACATCCGCCCGAGAAGATTGCCCTCGGATGCCGCACGAACCGGATTGATCGGAACGATTTCGAGAAGCATGTCACGGGCCGACATCGCATCACGGCACGAGGTGATCTCCCCGCCGCGTTGACCGGCCTCGGCGATGAGCCTTTCGCCCACCTCATGGGGCACACCACGTCCCGGCTGCAGGACATTGACCAGCAGCAAGCCGATACCCACGGCCACTGCCGTCACGGCGACAATCCAAATCAAGGTCTTGAGCCCGACCCGACCCAGCGCCCTGGGATCGTCGATCTCGACCACACCAAGGACCAGTGCCAAGAAGACCAGCGGAACGACCAGCATGAAGAGCAGCCGGAGAAAAAGATCGCCATGGGTTGGCTGACATATCCGACCAGAAGCGCCAGCCAGTGCGCATTTCGTGCCAACCAGTAACAAACCAGTCCGGCGATGGCGCCAATCAGAAAACCGATGAGCATTTGCGTATGCAGTGGTCCGCGCCGGAAGGTCACGGAGGCGATTATTCAATCACTCCAGCATGAAAGCTCGACCGTTCCAGTCTACCCAATGCCCGCGGAAGCGAAAGGCTTTACCGCGACGATACTCGCGCAGGCTGTCAGCGCGATGGATACAGTGGTGGCAACGACGTGCCGTCGTCGCCATCCCGATGCTCACGGATCCAGCCAAACCCACCGCTGAACGACTTCTCCAGACGCTCCCCGATCCGTTCGGCTTTTCCGTCCGCAGCGAACATGCACCGTTGCAATTCCTGGATCGCGCTCACCTGCTCCGCGTCGTCCAGTTGCCGTGCAAGCACGCCCAGATTGCGTATCGCGCCCCGCTCGGACTGCGCCCAGTGGAGCAACGCCTGCGCCGTCGCGTGCAGGTCATGGCCTCGGGCGGTCACAAGGAACGCATGACGCAGGGCACGCGTTCCAGGTGTCGAGTCGGACGCGGGTGTCGCATCACGCCGGAACCGTCGACGCCGCATGAACCACCAGGCCAGCAACGCGATGGCCGCCACGACCCACAGTCCCATGCTGGCCAGGGCAAGCCATCGCCAGCGTCCGGATTTCGTGTCCATGCGCCTCGCGGAGGTTGCAGGATGAGGCTTGGGATTTACATCCGCCGGGGATCCTGAGGCCACGGGTACTGCGTGTTTCGGTGCAGTGGATTCGGTCGCAGGCACCGCACTGGCCGGGGACGCAGGGCCGGCAGCGACCACGGTAATGTTCTGCGCCGGGATCGACGCGGTCTCCGGCTGGTTGCTGACCACGTTCCACCAGGGCAGCGTGATGGCCGGGATATGAAGTGTTCCGGTGCGCTTGGGTACGATCGCAAAAGACCGCGAACGCGATCCCGTGAGCCAGTGGTCGTTGTGGTGTGTGACGTCCTGTGGCTGGTCGGGATAGACATCGGCACCGGCAATGCCCGGAAGTGTGGGCATGGGCAGCGCCGCCGCCGACAACCCTGTGGCCCCTTCGTGCAGCGTGACCGTGACCGGTTCGCCCACCTGCACCTGCCCCGATGCGGGCAGGCCGCTGATGCTCAATTCAAGATGACGAGCCGGCAACCAGGCACCCTTTCCGGATGCGGCAGGGCGCGGCAATACCTTGAGCCTGGGTGCATCCGAACGAGCCGTGACCATCTTGCCATTGCTGAACAGGCTGCCAGGGTCCGTACCATCCATGACATGGCCGCTGAACTGGACCGGATCCATTTGCAGCATGCCCGCGTGCTGGGCAATGACGGCGAAGTGCCGCTCGATGACGTTGTAGGTCATCCCGCCACGACGGGTCTGGAAGCGTACCGCCCGCCCGAGCGCACTGACCTTCGCGCCGTCAACCTGCGGTGTACTCATATTGCCGTCCATCAGGGCCGGGGTGTACAGCAATCGCACATCCAGTGCGACCTGCTGGCCGACATAGACCTTGTGGGCATTCATCGACACTTCGATGAATGCAGGATAACCGACCTTTCCCTGCCCCCGGACGGGCGCATCGGAGACTTGCACGGTCAAGGGACGGGTCGTTTGCCCGTCGACGTCCAGGGCAGGAATCGTCAAGGTCCCTGCATGCAGGGGGCGCAGCGAGATCGAGATACTCGACGTCGCGCTCACCCGCCCGTTGACCCAGCTTTGCGACACACTGGTCGAGCGGCCAAGAACACTGAAGTCCTTTTGCAGCGGCGCAAGATCCGGTGAAACACCGGAACTCGCGCCGGAGACATCCAGCGTCAGTGTCAAGGTATCACCGAGCTGCACATGGTCGCGGTCCACCGAAGCCTGGACACCGGCACTCGCATGCGCCAGTCCGCTCAGTACGAACATGCCGATCACAAGCCCGAGGATACGAACCGACGCTTTCACTGTCCTTCACTCCCATCCTGTTGGCCGTTGCCTTGCGGATCCCCGCGCTGCATACGGCGCTGATATTCGAGCATGAATTTCTGGCGCAGAAGACTACCGGGGTCGTCAGGAACACTTTGCAACGCCTGGCGCATGGCTTCCGGGAGCTGCTTTCCCGAGCCCCGAGCTGCGGGTTTCTGCATGCCCAGTACATACGGTTTATCGGCACTCGGCGCATGTCCGAGCGCTTTATCCATGCGCTTTTTCTGCGCTTCACGCGCTTTGGCCTGAGCCGCGCGATCCGCTTTTGATGGTGGCTTCACCCCTTCTTGCCCATGGCTGGAGCGCGCCTTGTCCGAAGGTGCACCATGGGACTTGCTCGAAGCTGAATTGGACGGCGGCGCAGAACCATCGTGCGGATGCGCCTGGTGTTTCCCCGCTTCCGGTTTGCCTGACTTCCGGCTCGACGAACTGTTCGAGGAAGATCCACCCCCCTGGCCTGTCTGGTGGTCTTTACGGGAGCCATGTCCCGATTTCGGTTTGTGTCGGCGTAGCCACTCGCGCAGTGACTTGCGATTGGCGCGCGCGTCGGACAGCCCCGGATCCATGGACAGTGCGCGGTCATAGGCATGGATAGCCTGGTTGTAGCGATGCATCCTGGCCAGCGCATTGCCGAGGTTGTACTGGTTCTGTGCTCCGGGGGCCCTGGCGAAGGCACGGGCAGCATCCCTGTAATCGCCCGCGCGATAGGCCGCCGTTCCGCGCAAGGCGGGGTCACTGGCCAGCTTCATGGCCAATTTCGGCTGGTTGTGGGCCAGCGCCCGTGCCGCTTGCTGGTCGCGGGTATGCCATGCATCACTCCAGCCCCCGGCATGCGCGGGCGCACTGAACAATGGGGCCAGCACAATAAAGGGCAGCAGGAAAAGCACGCCGCGACGAAAGGCCAGTGCAGCCAGCGGCAACACCAGCAAAAGCAACCAGGGGCCTTGATCACGCCAGACCTGGACCTTCTGGCGCGAGTCGCGCGAGGCGGCACCCGTGCGCAACTGCGAGGTGAGCGCGGCGACATCCTTGCTGTCCGGCTGCATGCGCACATACAGGCCTCCGCCTGCGGATGCCACGGCGCGAAGCGATGCATCGTCGCGAGCAGCCATGACCACCTTGCCGTCCGGCCCCTTTTCGAAGCCTCCTCCATCGCGCGCCACGGGAGCGCCCTTCTGGGTTCCAACACCAAGCACCGAGACGCGCATGCCTGCCGCTTTGGCGGCCCGTGCTGCGCGTACCGCATCTTGGTCGGCATGATCGTCGATCAGCACGATGGAACCCTGCTTTATCCCCGCCTCCTCAAGCAGACGGGTGGCGCGACGAATGCCAGCCGAGGCATTGTCGCCCTGCACAGGCATGGTATCCGGGGACAACGCATCCAGAAGATCGGTCAACGCGCCGGCATCGGAGGTCAGCGGTGCGACCGTGAATGCCGCACCCGCGTAGGCAACCAGTGCGTTTTGTCCGTCCTTGTTGGCTTTCAGCAGTGCATGGATCTTGTAGCGCACGCGCGTCATGCGATTGGGCAACATGTCCGTGGCCAGCATCCGGCGCGAAAGGGACACTGCAATCACCTGGGCCCTTTGTGCCGTATAGACCGGTTGGGGAAGTCGCTCCCAGGTGGGTCCGGCCAGTGCCATGCAGGCCAGCACCCATGCCAGCATGATGCCGGTCACGGGGCCCAGACGCGCCGTTCCTGAGCCCTTGATCAGATGCGGCAGCAACGGCGCGTCCACCAGGCGTTCCAGCGACGCGCTGCCGTCCGTACGTCGCAACAATCGGGGCAGCACCGGAAGTACCAGTATGCACATCAGCCACCAGGGCCGCAGGAAATGGAAGGCGTGCACATACTCCATCATGAGGCGCCCTCCCACGGGAGATGACGCCGCGCACGCAACGCCAACCCGGTCACGAAGCACAACAGGGCGAAGGCCAGCGGCCATGGATACAACGGCCTACGCGGTCGACGCTGTATCTTCTGCTTCAGGGCAGGCTCAAGAGCGTCGATGGCGCGGTAGGCCTTGGCCAGCTGGTGGGTGTCCGTGGCGCGGAAGAACTGGCCACCGGTGGATTTCGCGATTTGTTGCAACATCGCGGTATCCAGACCCTGACCCGGTGCGTTTATCGTCTGGCCGAAAAAATTCTGCAAAAGTGTTGATCGCGAACCGATGCCGATGGTGTATATCCGAACGCCCGCCGCTTTGGCTATTTTTGCCGCAACGCTCGGTTCGATATTTCCCGCCGTATTGACGCCATCCGTGAGCAATACCAGTACCCGCTGGCCTGCCGGAAGCTTGCGCAGCCGCCGTACTGCTACTGCGATGGCATCGCCTATGGCGGTTTCGCGACCGGCCAGACCGACAGCCACATTTCGCAACTGGGCGCGCACCGCGTCAAGGTCGTACGTCAGTGGCGTCACCAGATAGGCCCGACTGCCGAAAAGGATAAGCCCCACCTGATCTCCCTGGCGACGGTCGATGAAGTCGCTGGCGATGGCCTGGACTGCATCGAAACGACTGACCTGAACTCCGCCCAGACGCATGTCCTGGGTCCGCATGCTGCCGGACATGTCCACCGCCAGCATCACGCCACGACCCGTACGCTGCATCTGCTGGGGCGGCCCGATCCATTGCGGACGCGCCACCGCAACCACCAGCGCGCACCAGGTCAGGAGCATCCATCCATAGTGCCGGAGGGCGCCACCGGCGCCGGGTTTCCCGACCACCTGCACACTCGCATGCGGAAGCGCCAGTGCGCGGGATGGCGCTCGTTCCGGAAGCAAGCGTTGGACCAGCCAGGGAAGCGGCAGAATCAGTGCCACCCATGGCCAGGCAAAACCGATCATGGCCGCCTCCGGATCAGCACGTGATGCAACCAGCGGCGGCTTGCCGAAAGCACGACGCCTGCATCCATATCCACCCCGGGTCGATACGGCGCCTCACAAACGGGTTGCAGCGCATGCGCCGTTGCTGCATCCGGAGAAAGCCGCTCGATGCATGCGCTCCACTGCTCTCCCGATGCCGTTGCTGCAGCGGGTTCGTTCATCCGCGCAGCTCGCCGCAACAACTGGGAGACCTGCGTGGCGAGCCAGGCAACATCCACCCCCGCTTGCATGCGTTGATGCAAGAACTCCAGCTCTCTTTGCGCCTGTTGCCATTGCAAACGGCGATGGCGTCCGCGACGGCTCAGCACAAACGCCACAATGAGAAACAGCACTAGCAGCCCGGCCAGGATCCACCATCCATAGGCAGGCGGCCACCAGGAAGGCGGCGGCGGCACGTGGATATCGCGCAGTGCAGGACCGGACGGGCTCATGTCCTGCTTCCCGGCATCCGGATGCCGAGCAATCCCGCCACCGTTCGAATCGGCGTTTCCACCGTGCCAATACCGACACACGGCAATGCCAGCGACGAAGACAGCTGCATAAGTGTCGTGCGTCCGCAGCCCAGGGTATCCCTGAAGTGCCGGCGCGCGGCTTGCGTGCTCAGGTCCACACGATGCAACTCATTGCCCCAGGCCAGGGGATAGTGCCCGGCCGGCGGCAAGTGCGATTCCAGCGCATCGGCCACCACCAGCACACCGATACGCGCATGCCTGCGCAGATGCACCAACTCGGCGCGGGTGGACGGATCCACGCTGCCGCCATCGCTGATCACCAGGACCTCGCTGCCGCCATGGACGGGCCCTGCCAGGCGCCGCAGGCCGCTGGACATGGTGTCGGCGCGACCTGCATCCGGATCACCCGGTGCGTGCTGCCACTGGCAAAGGGCATGAATGGCGGCAAGGGCACCATGCACCCCATCACGTGGACGAATAAGGGCTCGCTGGGTGCCGAATGCGGCAACACCCACGCGCATCCCGGTCGCAACACCAAGCCAGGTGGCAATTGCACCTGCACGCGCGGCTTGTACCGACTTGAAGCGCCTCCGGGTGCCGAAATGCATGCCGGTATGGGTATCCATGAGGATGATCAGGCTGCGCTCGCGATCCTCCTGGAACACCTTTGTATGCAGTCGCCCACTGCGTGCGGTCAGCCGCCAGTCGAGCCGACGGACATCGTCGCCGGGCTGGTAGGCGCGTGATTCCCGGTAATCCATCCCACGCCCGCGAATCGCCCCTGCGTGTGCGCCGGTGCGGCGGGCGGATACGGTCATCGCGGCTGTCGAAAGGCGCCGCGGCAGTTGCTGACGCAATGCGATCAGTTCGGCCGCATCCACCCGGGTGACTCCGTCGGCCTGCCGGGCGTTGGTCTGCACGGTTGGCATGCTGGCAGTACTCACGGCAAGGGCACGCGATCCAGTAGTCGGTCGATGACATCGTCGCTGCGGATACCGGCAGCCTCCGCCTCGTAGCCAATCAGCACACGATGGCGAAGGACCCCATGCGCGACCATATGAACATCCTCAGGCAACGCATAGTCCCGTCCTTGCAGCCAGGCCCGGACGCGGGCACAACGGTCCAGCGCGATGGTTCCTCGGGGACTGGCCCCCCATTCGATCCATCCCTCCAGTTCCTTGTCGTAGCGCCCTGCATCGCGGGTCGCCAGGACCAGCTCGGTCACGTAACGCTGCAGGGCCGGGGAAAGGTGGACATCCAGTGCAGCGCGACGTGCCGCAAACACGTCGTCCTGGTGAAGCAACGGCTCAACCGGAGCCGGAGCGGATTCGCGGGCCGTCTTGCGCGCCAGCTCAAGGATGGCCATTTCGGCTTCGGCGTCCGGATATCCGATGGTCACATGCATAAGGAAGCGATCCAGTTGCGCCTCGGGAAGTGCGAACGTTCCCTCGTGCTCAATCGGATTCTGGGTTGCCATCACCATGAAAAGTTCGGGCAATGGCCAGCTACGCTGACCGATGGTGATCTGCCGCTCGGCCATGGCCTCAAGCAGCGCGGACTGCACCTTGGCTGGCGCCCGGTTCACTTCATCTGCAAGCACGATATTGTGGAACAGTGGACCGCGTTCGAATTCGAAGCTTCCGCTCTGCGGGCGGAAGATATCCGTGCCCGTGAGATCAGCCGGCAACAAGTCGGGCGTGAATTGTACGCGGTGAAAATCGGCCTTGATACGCGAGGCCAGCGCCTTGATGGCCGTGGTCTTGGCCAGGCCGGGAGCCCCCTCGACCAGCAGGTGCCCGTCCGCAAGCAGCGCGATCAGCAGACTCTCCACCAGTTCGGGTTGGCCAATGATGGACTTGCACAGATCCTTGCGCAGATGCTCGAACGAAGTCTGCAAAGAAGATGTACGGGGCTGTTCGGTCTGGGTCATCGCGATGATCATCTCCATGTCATTCAACATCTTCGCATGCATGCAGATGTGGCATGCGGGGACCTGATGTGACAGCTCGACCGTCGGAAAGTTTAGCGACCCGAGACTGCGGCTCATTGAAAAGGCGGCCCGGAGGCCGCCTTTTCATTTGCTTGAAGTTTGATGCAATCGGTTACCGACCGGTTTCACTGAGAATGCGCGGCGTAACGAAGATCAAGAGCTCGGCCTTGTTATTCGAACGGTTCTTCGACCGGAACAGGTAGCCGAGTATCGGGATGTCGCCCAGTCCCGGCACCTTGGCCGTGGTGTTGGTCTTGGTGATCTCGTAGATGCCACCGAGCACCACGGTCTGACCATTGTCGACCAGTACCGACGTGTTCAGCGAACGATGATCGATCTGCGGGACCTGGCCACCACCCGGACTGGCGATAAACCCGCTGAGCGCATCCTTGGTCACGTTGATCTTGAGGTAGACACGTTTGTCGGCGGTGATGGTCGGCGTGACCTTGAGCTCCAGTACCACGTTCTTGAACTGAACGGTCGGGGTACCAACGCCTCCGGCACTCTGGTTCTGGAACGTGACGTAACCGATTTCCTGGCCCTGCTGGATATCCGCTTCCTGCTGGTTTGCGGTAATCACGCGCGGACTGGAGATGATTTCAGTCTGTCCCTCACTCTGCGCGGCACTGAGTTCGAGATCCACCAGATAATTGGCACCCAGGATCGCCACGCCAAAGGACCCGGTGGGCGCAGATACTGGCATGTTGACATTGAAACCACCGGTATCCGAGACCCCCCCCGAGGCGGTGCCCGAGGCTCCCGTTGCGGTCGGCGCCGTGGCAATGACGTTGCCCGCATTGTTCTTGGTGGCCTGCATGCCCCATTTCACACCCAATTCGCGTGTGAAGTTGTCAGTGGCTGCAACAATGCGCGACTCGATCAGCACCTGCTTGACCGGACGGTCAAGGATGCTGACGAGGTGACGGATTTCCTTGATTTTTTCCGGCGTATCGTTGATCAACAAGGTGTTGGTTCGCTCATCGGACGATACGCTGCCTCGCGGTGACAGGAAGCCACGACTGGCGCCCGCGCCTCCGGCAGCGCCGCCACCGCCCGTGCTCTGCATGCTCTTTTGCGTGAGCAGCTTTGCAATGTCCGAAGCCTTGCCGTAGCTGATCGGAATGTACGCCGAGACCAACGGTGCCTGGGTCTGCGCCTTGATACGCGCCTCGGCGAGATCCTCCTCGTACTTGGCAATCTGTTCCTGCGGCGCAATCCAGATCACGTTGCCATTACGACGCTTGTCCAGACCCTTGGCGCGCATGATCACGTCCAGCGCCTGGTCCCAGGGCACGTTGACCAGCCGGATCGTCACGCTGCCGCTGACACTGTCTGATGCCACGATGTTCAAACCGGACACCTGGGCAAGAAGGTTCAGTGCCGAACGCACCGGGATGTCCTGAAAATTGAAGGTGACCCGTTTGCCGGTGTAGACGGGAGCCTCACCTGGCTTCGGTTGGGCGCTCTTGTCCACGCTCTTGGGGGTGACATCAACCACATACTTGTCGTTGGTCTGGTAGGCGGAGGTTTCGACATCGCCGTGGACGTTGATGACCATTTCCGCGCCAGCCGGTGTGGCATGTGTACTGATACTCTGCACCGGCGTGGCGAAGTCGGTGACATCCAGGGTCTTGGCATACTTGGACGGCACCTCGACATTGCGCATGTTGAGGATGACCTGATCACCCTCCTGGTTCATGTTCACATCGGCGGCATTGCCGCTGAAACTCACCAGGACCTTGCCGCCGCCATCCGCATTGCGCTCGAAGTCGACCTTGGACACTGCGTTTGCGTTGACCCCACTGACTTGCTTGCTCGGATCAACGGAAACCATGTTGTCGCTGCCAACCTGCCCGGAATCACTGTCCACGGTCAGCAGCAGATCGTTACCTTCGACGCTGGCGTGATAGCTGGTCGACCGAAACAGCTCGACCACAAGCCGTGTGCGCCCCCCGGCAGAAACCACGGAGTAGCCCGAAGTGGCTCCCACGCCAACATCGTAATGCCGCTTGTCGAGGCTATTGACAGTGTCATCCAGGTCCACCGCAATGCGCGGCGGTGTACTGGTGGTGAAGATCTTCGGCTGTGGCGGTGGGCCGTTGAACTGCATGTTCAACTGAACGCGCCCGCCCGGAAGCTTCTGGTAGCTGACACTCTTGAGCGTGCTTGAAGCCCACGCTGATCCGGCAAATGTCAAGGCGACCAGCGCCAGCAGGCAGCGGATTGCGCTGTTCCTCACGGTAGACATGGCCCCGCCTCGACGATGAGTGGTAT
>NZ_JAQIBU010000330.1 GCF_027858935.1 Oleiagrimonas sp.
AGCGGACGGCTGAGGAAGGGCGGACGGACGCTCTCGTCCACCGCCACGCGTTCGCGCTCCAGGCGCACCGAGGGCACGATGTGGATCTCGTGCGGCAGGCGGAACACGTTTTCGGCGAATACGGAGAAATAGTCCGACGTGCGCGCCTGCACGAGGCGCGGCGTGCCGCTGCGGTTATGGCGATCGACATACAGGTTGCTGCTGGTCCATTGCCGGAACGGGTCGTTGCCGTGGAACAGCACGGTGCCGACCGTGAAGGCATTGCCCTGCCCCCACTTGTGGCGCATCCGCACATCCAGTCCCTGGGTGCGAAACTGTTCATCCTGCAGGGTAGTGCTGGATGGCGGCGGTTGCGGAGCGAGTGAGCCGCTGGCCGAACGGCTGGCCAGGTCCTGGTAAGCGAACCACAGCTTGCCGGTCAGCAGCCAATCGTTGCCGAAGTGGCGCTCGTGCCCGAGCACTATCTGATCGCGATCGACCCAGTCGCGGTTGTACGGCGTGGGCGCGGCGTTCGGGTCGGCCTTCCACTGCGGGTAGCCCAGGCGTCCGGGGTTTCCGGAACTGGCGTCGATGGCGTGCAGGTCCAACCACCAGTGCTGCCGTGCATCCGGACGGTAGTCCAGGTACACGTCACCCTGGCGCATCTGCGAGGCGGCGTGAGGGCGCGAGCCGTCGCTGCGAACGTATGCGGCGTCGGCACGGAAGGTCCAGGACCCATGGCTGCCCTGAATCACGTTGTAGGTGGAATAAAGCCCATGGTTACCGACCACCTGCTCGGTACTGGCCGAGAGCGGCGTACCCGGTGGCGGGCGCCGAGTGACCAGGTTGATCACCGGCGCCGGTTCCGGGCCATACAGCAGGCTGGATCCGCCGCGGATCAGCTGGACCTCGGACAGGCTCTGCGCCAGGGGCATGGCGTACAGGGTCGGGAAACCGATCCAGTCGCTTTCCAGCGGAATACCGTCCTGCATCACCAGCACGTATTCCGATTCCTGAGGGTTGCCCAGGCCGCGGTAGCTGAGGTTGAACTGGGTTGGCGTGGGCTGTTGCGAGACCTGGATGCCGGGCGAACGCGCCAGCAGCTGGTCAAGGTTATTGTCGATCACGGTCGGTTGCCGGTCCAGGTGGGTCACCGTGGTCTTCCGGGTCACCGTGATCAAAGTGCCGTCGACCTCGGGCATCTGATGCTTGAGCTTTGCCTTGATGTACTGCCGCCAGTCGTCGGCGTTGACCTGGACCGCAGGCAACGAGTGGGCCGACTGCGACCCCTTTGCCGGGTTGTCCTTGTCGTGCGCCTCCGGGATCGAGGCCTTTTGCGCGTGTACGCTGTTCGGGAAAAGAACTAGTGGCAGGAGAAACACGAGGTGGCTACGGCGCAATCCGGGCATGGGCGAGTTCAGGGATCAAGAGATATCCGCTGTTTATCGCCTCTCGGGCCCGACTTGCCAATAGGCCATTGGTTGTCCTGGCCGGAACGGGCATGCAACGACGTCGCTTGTACGTGTGGCGTGCTGCTGTATGGCGTCGTTCTCGCGAGGTCCGGGACGAGCTCCAGGCGGTACGCAAGGACCCTAATACCCGGGCGAGGGTCATGGGTGCGCGAGGATCGTCCGGTCAGGCCGGCATCGCGAAACCGGTGCTTCTCGGCATCGTTGCTGGCCTCGCCCCGGCCCTCCGCCTGAAGGAGATGCCACCTGGTGGGCCGCTCCATTCCTGGACGTGACCAGACAGCAATCTCTCCCGGACATCCGTGGAGGACCATGAACATGAAAAAGCCGGGAACGCCAGCATGTGCTGGAGAACCCGGCCTGCAGTTCAGCCTTGCGATCGCGCGGATATCCCGGATCGCCGTACACCTTACCGTGACTCAGTGATTGAGCAGGATCTGGGCGATGATGCCGGTGCTAATGGCAACCAGCAGGAATTCGCCGTCGTCGCTGCGCTGCCAACGGTAGCCGCGTGGCGGCGCGCGCAGATGCTCGGCGCGCCAGTCGGTCACCTGGTAGCGCTGTCCGCGGTAGGATCTGGGCATGCGTCCGCCCTTGTGATACCAGCCTTCGCGGCGTCCACGCTCATGCCCGACCCGCAAATAGCTCTGATGCTGGTCACGGCGATCCTGGTGGTGATGCCGGGAGCTGTTTTGCTGATCCTGGCGCTGATGCTGGGACTCGTTGTCCTGTTGTGCGCCATTCCCGTTCAACGCGGGAGCGGCCATGACGCTGCTCGAACACAGCAGCGCGCCGGAAACTGCAACGACCATCCATATCTTGTTCATGGTTTTCTTCCGTTTGCCATCTGAGGGGGAACGCCGTCTTGCCCTGGGCAATTGAGGTGGTCCTTGCATGCAAGCATGTTCCTTGTATCAAGAAGGCCTGCTGAACCGATTCCGGCGGTGATGAGCGCGCCGGAACGACAGCAGGCGACCTGCGAGCCTTCGCTCCATCACGTCTTCACGAGTCCCCCAGGCCATGGCAACCGTTGCACGCCCGTGTGCATGACCATGGCCGAATAGGTCATTGGTCATGCTTGACGCGCTCCGTGTTGGTGTTATAGTTACATACAACACCACTCATATAGACCACCAAGGACGCAGTCATGAACGCCACCAAGCTCGTCGCCGCCATTGCATCAATCGTAATCCTGGGTTCCACCATCGCAATCTTCCGCTCCAGCGCACCCGCCGTGTATGTCGCGGCACATGCCGACTCTGGCAGCTTGTTCGAGGGGCGGCCGGTGACCCTGCTTGAACCGGTCGTTGTCTATGCCGACATGGCCGCACGGGATACAGTCAAGACACTTGATGCCACCACCGCACATGTCCGCACCGAATACAGCGCGCTGGATGTCAATCACTTTCAACTGGGTTCGCAGTTACGCATGCCCTACTACTCGTTCGGCACGAAACTGAGCACCCTGATCAAGGAATAAGGCATGACCATCACCTGGAACGACAACGTCCCGATCTATCGCCAGCTGCGCGCTCGCGTGGTGGCGATGATCCTGGACGGCGTACTGGACGAGGGCGACGCCCTGCCCTCGGTCCGCCAGGTCGCGGCCGACTATCAGATCAACCCGCTCACGGTCTCCAAGGCCTATCAGGAGCTGGTCGACGAACGACTGGTGGAAAAGCGCCGCGGCCTGGGCATGTTCGTTACCAAGGGCGCTCGCAAGGCCTTGCTGGCCTCCGAGCGCGAGCGCTTCCTGCACGAAGAGTGGCCCACCATCCATGCCCGCATGCAGCGGCTCGGACTGAACCTGGAGCAGCTGATCAAGGCTGCGGACAACGACAAGGAGAATGCTTCATGAGCGCCGCTATCGAAGCTGCCAAGCTGACCAAGCGCTACACCTCGACCATGGCGCTGGATGAGGTCGAATTCGCCATTCCCACCGGCCGCATCGTGGGCCTGATCGGACCCAATGGCGCCGGCAAGACCACCGCACTCAAGGCGATCCTCGGGCTGATTGATTTCGACGGCTCGCTGAACGTGCTGGGCATGGATCCGCGCAAATCGCGCGAGGCCCTGATGACCGAGGTGTGTTTCATCGCGGACGTGGCGGTACTGCCGAAGTGGATCAGCGTGTCCCAGGCCATCGACTTCGTCGAAGCCATTCACCCGCGCTTCCAACGCGCCCGCTGCGAACAGTTCCTGGCACGCACCAAGCTCAAGCCGAAGCAGAAGGTCAAACACATGTCCAAGGGCATGATCGTGCAGCTGCATCTGGCCCTGGTGATGGCCATCGACGCCAAGTTGCTGGTGCTGGACGAGCCGACGCTGGGCCTGGACATCCTCTACCGCAAGCAGTTCTACCAGAGTCTTCTGGAGGACTATTTCGACGAGGAAAAGACCATCGTCGTGACCACCCACCAGGTCGAGGAGATCGAACACATCCTCACCGACCTGATGTTCATCCGCGATGGCCGCATCGTGCTGGACACCAGCATGGAAAGCCTCGGCCAGCGCTTCATGGAAGTGATGGTCGACGCCGAGCATGCAGAGGCCGCGCGCCATCTCAATCCGATGGACGAGCGCAGCGTATTCGGCAAGCACATCTTCCTGTTCGACGGCATCGAACGCGCCAAGCTGGAGGCCCTGGGCGACGTGCGCCGGCCTGCCGTCAGCGACCTGTTCGTGGCCACCATGAAAGGGATCTACGCATGAAAACCTTCTACTGGCTGATCAAACGCGAGTTCTGGGAGAACCGCGGCAGCTTCTTCTGGGCCCCGGTGATCACCGCCGGCGTGTTCATCGTGTTCCACGTGATCGGGCTTGCCCAGGCACAGTTCACCACCCACGCGATTTCTGCAAGTTCCATCAACAGCATCGTCGATCAGATGAACAACGGCCATGGCGATCTGGTCGGTCTGGCGCTGGACATGAGCATGTACGGTGTCACGGCCATGGTCTATCTGGTCACCGGCATCACCTTGTTCTTCTATTGCCTGGGCTCGCTGTTCGACGACCGCAATGACCGTAGCTACCTGTTCTGGAAATCGCTGCCGATTTCCGATCGCGACACGGTGCTGTCCAAGGTGGCCAGCGCGACGGTCCTGGCACCGGTCATCGCCACCGTGGTGGGCATCCTCGCCGGTCTGCTCCTGCTGCTGTTGACCATCATTGCCGCCGCCTTCTACGGCATCCATGGCTGGGCCCTGCTCGGCAACACCCACCCATTCAGGGTCATGGGCCTGCTGCTGGCCTCGATCCCGGTCAGCCTGGTCTGGGCCCTGCCCGCGGTGGGCTGGTTGATGTTGTGCTCGGCATGGGCCCGCAGCAAGCCGTTCCTGTGGGCCACGGTGATCCCGCTTGGATCCGGCGCCATGCTGTACTGGCTGGACGTGCTGGGTGTGATCAACTTCGGCGGCTGGTTCTGGCACAACATCGTGGTGCGCGTGTTCATCAGCATCGTGCCCTGGTCGTGGTTCCCCAAGAGCTTTGACGGTTCAATCTTCAAGGGGCTCAAGACGCCCGACCAGATCACCACAGTCGCCCATGAAATGCTGAATCTGGGCCACATCTGGGCACAACTGCTGAAGCCGGAGTTCTGGGGTGGCGCCCTGCTCGGGATCGCCATGATTATCGCCGCGATCTGGCTGCGCCGCTGGCGCACCGAAACCTGAACGTGTGAATCAAGGAGATCCAATGATGAACATGACATTGATTTTCCGCGCTTCCGCAATGGTTTGCGGACTGGTCCTTCTCTCAGCCTGCGGCGTGAAGCGGCAGGTCCACCGGGATTTGCACCAGGCCCGGCAGGAGGTGATGTTCAACAACATCACACTCCAGGCAGACGACAAGGGCGTGCCGGTCGCCGAGATCACCCCGCACAGTGATCTCCTGATCGGCCATCGGCCCGTGCGCCTGACCGCGCACCAGCACACGCTGGT
>NZ_JAQIBU010000349.1 GCF_027858935.1 Oleiagrimonas sp.
AACTGGCATGAAGGCGGTCTGGAAGCTGCTCAGCCTGCCGCTGCGGCAGATGCCCCTGGCGACCTGGCTGCTGGTGGTCTGCTATGTCGCCAGCCTGACGGCCATGGTCGTGGATGGCCGGCTACCCTGGCTGCTCCTTGCCGCCCTGGTGATCTGGTTCTGGCACATCCTGGCCGGCACGGCGCTGCGCAGCGCCGTGCGCGGGGACGCCCGCATGCTGCCGTATTTCCAGCGGCGTCTGGGACAGGCCGGTCTGCTCGACCTGGCGCTGACGGTGGTCCTGACCACGCTGGTGGCGTTGACCACGATTGCCCCTGTGGCGTCACATGCCGCCCTGGTGTGCAGCGGCCTGCTGCTTATCGCGGCCCTGGGCCTGGCCATGGGTACCGGCATACGCGCTCTGATGCTGGTCTGGCTGGGTCTGATCGCTGCCGGCTGGTTCCCGCAGTTTTTGAAACGGGTCTTGCAATCGGCACAGCAATCGATGCTGACGCCCGTTGCCCTGCTGTTGTTGGCCGGACTGTTGGTGTACCTGGCGTTGCGGCCGCTGCTGAAACTGGACGACCGCGAAATTTCCGAATCACCGTTGGGCACGGCGCTGGGCGGTACGCCCTCCCGCTCGGGCACGCGCGTTCCCGGGCGTCCACGCACCCGCTGGTCGCGCCTGTTCTCGGGTGTCCTGAACAGCCAGGCCGAGCGCTACCTGCACAAGGCGCTGCATCGGTACCAGCGCAAACCCAGCGAACGTCACCGGATCGCGCTGGTGCGGGCCGTGCTGCTGCCGCACGACAGCCCGCAAGCGGTGTTGATGCAATTTGCGATCATGGTCTTGTTCGCCGCCGTGTATTTCTTTGCCACGCATGCCGCGTCGCGCTGGCAAGTCGCCTATGTCGGCGCCTACGCGGTCATCATCGGCACCACCCGCTTCACGACCGTGGGCCGTGGCCTGGTGCGCATGCGCGCGAACCTTGCGGAACTGTACATGACGCTGGCGCCGGTCACGCGTGCCGAGTTCCAGGCCGTACTGGTGAACAGTCTGACATGGCTGGTCGGCGAATCACTGTTCTACTGCCTGGGTTTTGGCTTGCTGGTCGACCTTCTGATGCACGCGCATCAGCCCCTGCGCCTGTTGCTTGCCGTGGGGATCAGCGGACTGTCCGCCGCCATGTTCGCTTTCGCGGCTTACCTGGTGGGACCGGAGTCCAGCAGCGGGCAGATGATCATGCGGCTGGTTCTCATGGTCTTTTATGTCGCCCTGTACAGCCTGGCGTACTGGCTGATCGGCCGTCTCGGGCTGGAGCTGGGCGCAGCGCTGGCCGTGCTGCTGATCGTGCCCTTCGGCTTCGGCACATGGTGGTCGGCGCGGCGTGAGTTCCTGCGCCGTACGCCGCGTTTTGACGTGCCCCTCTAGCGCGGCCTGCGCAACGCCCGGGGCGGCATTATCCGGGTGCAGGCGACCCGGGAGGCTGCGCGCGCAGGGCGGCGGCGAAGCGGCGCGGCGCATCCTCGAAGCCGCCATTGGACATGAACACCACGTGGTCGCCGGGACGCACCGCGAAGTTCAGGGCCTCCAGCAGCGCATCGACACTGGGCGCGACATGGCCGCGTCCCGCAAGCGCCCGGGTCATCTTGCCTGCATCCCATGCCAGCCCGGCCCGCTGCAGGAACAGCACCTGATCGGCCTCGGCCAGCGATGGCGCCAGCGCATCCGCATGCACCCCCTGGCGCATGGAATTGGAGCGCGGTTCCAGCGCCACCAGGATGCGCGCATCGCCGACCCGGGCGCGCAGACCATCCAGGGTGGTGGCGATGGCCGTGGGATGGTGCGCAAAATCGTCGTAGATATGCACGCCTTCGACCGTACCAATGACCTCCATGCGTCGCTTGACGTTGGCAAACGACGCAAACAACGGCAACAGCGCCGCCGCATCGCAGCCGTACGCCGCCGCCGCCGCCAGGGCTGCCAGCGCGTTCATCACGTTGTGCCGGCCCAGTAGCGACCAGCGCACCTCACCCAGCACGGTATCGCCGCGGCGCACCTCGAAATGGCTGCCATCGTCCTGCTTCAGGTGCGCGCGCCAGTGTCCGGCCTCGATGCCGAAGGTCTCCACCGCAGTCCAGCATCCCATGCTGAGCACTTCGGCCAAGCGAGGATCTTCGGCGTTGACAATAATTCGGCCGTTGCCGGGCACGGTGCGCACCAGATGATGGAACTGGCGTTGAATGGCCGCCACGTCGGGAAAGATGTCGGCGTGGTCGAATTCCAGGTTGTTGAGGATGGCGATGCGCGGACGGTAGTGCACGAACTTGGAGCGTTTGTCGAAGAACGCGGTGTCGTATTCATCGGCTTCGATGACGAACGGCGCAGCCATGGCCGACGATGCAGCCGCCGACGGCCCGCCAGACGAAGCGCCACTCCCCCCCAGTCGTGCCGACACCCCGAAGTTGCCCGGCACCCCGCCAATCAGGAACCCGGGCGCCCGCCCGTCCTGGTCAAGCAGATGCGCCAGCAAACTGGAGGTCGTGGTCTTGCCGTGGGTCCCGGCAACGGCCAGCACCTCGCGCCCCGGCAGCACGATTTCGCCCAGCCACTGCGGTCCGGAGATATACGGAAGTTGCGCATCGAGCATGTACTCGACCGCAGGCATGCCGCGCTTCATGGCATTGCCCACGACCACCTGGTCCGGCGCCGGTTGCAGGTGCTCGGCGAGATACCCCTGGCGCAGCGTGATGCCCAGCGCCTGGAGCTGGGTGCTCATGGGCGGGTACACGTTCTGGTCCGAACCCTCGACCGCATTGCCCAGCGCGCGGGCCAATACGGCGACGCCGCCCATGAATGTGCCGCAGATCCCGAGGATGTGCAGACGCATCAGCCGTTGGCGGCGAGGCGATCGCCCGGCAGTACGTCAAGGATGCGCTGGAAGACCTCGTCCAGAGAGCCAACTCCGTCCACCGCCCGGAGCATGTCGTGACGCTGGTACCAATCGGCGACCGGAGCCGTCTGCTCGGCGTAAACCTGCAAACGCTTGCGCACCACCTCGGGATTGTCATCGGCGCGGCCCTCCGCCTTGAAGCGGATCTCGCAGCGCCCGACGATTTCCTCGCCGGGAACGTTGAGCTTCACCACCACATCAAGCGGCTGATGCAGACGCGTCAACAGCGCATCAAGCGCTTCGACCTGCGCAAGATTGCGCGGATAGCCATCCAGAATGAAGCCGTTGCGTGCATCGGGTTGCGTCAGTCGCTCTTCCAGCATGCCGAGCATGATGTCGTCGGAGACCAACTGGCCTGCATCCATCACCGCCTTGGCCTTGCGACCCAGCGGACTGCCGGCAGCCACCGCTGCGCGCAGCAGGTCGCCCGTGGAGATGTGTGGAACCTCCAATTGCTTCTTCAGGCGTGAAGCCTGGGTTCCCTTGCCCGAACCGGGCGCACCGAGTAGAACGATTCGCATGCTAGCTCCACCACGTTTAACCGCCTGGCCCTGATACGGGAGAGGCGGCTGGACTCTTAAAAAAATGGAGTTCAAGGTAGCCTTTGCACGGGGGACAGTCAAACTCAGCTATGTTTGCATCCACTTCGCCCACGGGAGTCCGTATTCATGCGCCGAGGCAAACTGCTCTACGCCCAGTCCGGCGGCGTCACCGCCGTCATCAATGCCACTGCTGCTGCCGTCATCGAGACGGCTCGCGCACACGGTATCAAAGCCTATGCGGCCCGCAACGGCATCCTGGGCGTACTGCGCGAGGAACTGATCGACACCTCGCGGGAAACGAAATCGGCCATCGCCGCCCTGCACCACACGCCCGGTGGCGCCTTTGGCTCGTGTCGCTACAAGCTCAAGTCGCCGGACCAGGACCCCGCTGAATACGCACGCCTGATCGAGGTCCTTCGCGCACACGACATCCGATGGTTCCTGTACAACGGCGGCAACGACTCGGCCGACACCGCACTGAAGCTGTCCCAACTGGGACGCAGGATGAACTACGACCTGCATTGCATCGGTGTGCCCAAGACGGTCGACAACGACCTGGCCGTCACCGACTGCTGTCCCGGCTTCGGATCGGTGGCCAAGTACACCGCCGTCAGCGTGGCCGAGGCCAGTCTCGACGTTGCCTCGATGAAGGACACCTCGACCAAGGTCTTCATCATGGAGGTGATGGGTCGTCATGCCGGCTGGATCGCCGCCGCCGCCGGATTGGCGGGGGACGGCCCGGACACGGCGCCGCACCTGATCCTTTTCCCGGAGCGTGACTTCGACGCCAAGGATTTCCTGAAGCACGTCAAGGCCACCGTCGAACGGGTCGGCTACTGCGTGGTGGTGGCCTCGGAGGGTATCCGCGCCAGGGACGGCAGCCTGCTGGCCGAAGCCGGTGGCAAGGACGCCTTTGGCCATAGCCAGCTCGGCGGCGTGGCGCCGCGTCTGGTGGACCTGATCAAGCAACATCTCGGGTACAAATGCCACTGGGCACTGCCGGACTACCTGCAGCGTTCGGCGCGCCATCTGGCTTCGGCCACCGACCTGAAACAGGCCCAGGCCGTGGGCAAGGCGGCGGTGGAGTATGCCCTGGCCGGTCACAACGCCGTCATGCCGGTGATCGTCCGCACCCGTGACCAGCCGTATCGCTGGAAACTGGAACCGGTCGCTCTCAAGCGCATTGCCAACCGCGAGAAGAAACTGCCCAAGTCCTTCGTCCGACGTGACGGTTATGGCATCACGGCCGCCGCACGACGCTATCTTGCCCCCTTGATCCAGGGGCAGGCAGAGGTGGCCTGGGGACGCAAGGGACTGCCGCGCAGCGCAAAGCTGCGGCTGCAAGCGGTAGCCGCAAAACTGCCGATCTACACGATCTGAAGGGATGATCCGTAAGGTCTTCGGGTGATCTTCACACGCTGCCAAGCAGCACGGGGACCCGATTTCCATAAGCTCCATCAAAGCGAGGCGTCCCTGCCCCGCAACCGTCCTTGAGAATTAATAGTGCGCTTTATTCCTGGCGCGATCTGTTCGGTAGCGAACAGACGGTTTTCTGGATTATGAACACAGCGCTACTCAAGCGGTAGCCGCAAAACTGCCGATCTACAAGATCTGAAGGGATGATCCGTAAAGTCTTCGGGTGATCTTCACACGCTGCCAAGCAGCACGGGGACCCGATTTCCATAAGTTCCATCAAAGTGAGGCGTCCTTGCCTCGCAACCGTCCTTGAGCATTGATAGTGCGCTTTATTCATGGCGCGATCTGTTCGCCAGCGAACAGACCGTTGTCTGGATTATGAACACAGTGCTACTTCGGAGTGAAACGCTGCGGCCAAGGAGGACGTCATGACACGGGAACATTTA
>NZ_JAQIBU010000350.1 GCF_027858935.1 Oleiagrimonas sp.
CGAACCGGCGAAGGCATGACCCTGCTGCGCAAACTGTTGCAGCGGCATGCAGGCAGCGACATGGAGGGTGCCTTCAGCGCGCGGCGACGCCACGTGCTGGCCCTGGAGCGCACCGCAACGCACCTGTCTGCCGCCGCCGGGGCGCTCGCACTCACGCGTGCCGGAGAACTGGCCGCCGAGGATCTGCGCCAGGCCCAGCAGTCGCTGTCAGAGATTACCGGCGAGTACCACGCGGACGATCTTTTGGGCGCGATCTTCGGTTCGTTCTGCATCGGAAAGTAGTGTGTTGTCCACCGAAGTCCATGGCCTTCAAGAATTGCTCTATAAATGGTTTCAAATAGCCATTCATACAACTCTTCATGTCCACAGATGTCACTTGAAGACTTGGGAAAGCGGGGGCGTCGAGTGAACAGCGGCAAGGGCTACAGTTCACCAGGAATGTGGCGCCATTTCGAGCAACAACGACATCCCCGCCATGGACGATCAGGAACCCGGGATGCCGATGACCGGCGAGCCCGAATCGTGCGGCTCTCCGAACCACAGTGGCGGCAAGGAAGCTGGCGTCTGCCCCTTGCGTGTATCGACGCCGGCACGCACACGCGGTTTAATCGTCCGTGTTTCCACCCAAGATCTCAGGTATCACGATGCGCGCACTCGTCCTGGCCGGCATACTGGCCATTTCAGCAAGTCCTGCCATGGCCAAGAAACTCACGATTGATCGCATTTTCAACGGCGGCAGCCTGGATGGCACGGCCGTGCGCGACCTCAAGGTCTCGCCGGACGCAACCCGCGTTTCGTTCCTGCGGGCCAGGAGCGATGATCAGCACACCTTCGACCTGTGGGAATACAGCATCGGTGACCAACACATCCGCATGCTGGTCGATTCCAGCCGGCTGGCGGCCAGCGGCAATGAGCTGACCGAGGCCGAGCAGGCCCGTCGTGAGCGGGAACGGACCGCTGGAATGCACGGGATTGTCGACTACCAATGGTCGCCGGATGGCAAAAAACTTCTGATCCCCGTCGCCGGGACCCTGTATCTGTATGCGCTGGATGCACCGAAGGGTCATGCCGTGACTGCGCTGGATACCGGCGGCGATGCCCTGGATCCCAGGATCTCGCCGCGCGGGCAATACGTTTCCTACGTGCAGGACCAGAACCTTTGGGTGATCGACTTGTCCAGTGGTGAAACCAGGCAGTTGACCCACGATGGCGGCGGTACTGTGCACAACGGCGAGGCCGAATTCGTGGCGCAGGAGGAAATGGAGCGAAGCCACGGTTACTGGTGGGCTCCGGACGACTCGTCCATCGCCTACGAGCGCTATGACGCTTCACCGGTTCCGGTGACACGGCGCATGGAACTGTATGCAGACCACACCGCCGTGGTCGAGCAGCGCTATCCCTTCGCCGGCGATCCCAATGTCAGCGTGAAGCTGGGCCTGGTCGCGCCCACCGGAGGCGCCACGCGCTGGATCGATCTGGGCAATGACCCGGACTTCTACCTCGCCCGGGTGAAATGGCTACCGGACGGCAAGCGGCTGAGCTACCAATGGATGCCGCGCGACCAGAAATCGCTGCAACTGCGTCTGGTGGATATCGCAACGCTGAAGCAGCACGTGTTGCTGACCGAGAAAAGCAGCACCTGGATCGACCTGAACAAGGATTTGCGATTCCTGGCGGGCAAAAACGCCTTCCTATGGGGCAGTGATCGCAGCGGCTACCATCACCTGTATCTGTACAGTCTGGACGGCAAGCTGATGCACCCTGTCAGCAGCGGTGACTGGAACCTGGATGGCGTGCTGGCGGTGGATACCCGCAAAGGACTGGTCTACGTCAGTTCGAACCGCGACTTCGTACCCGATCGCCAGGTCTACGCGCTGAGGCTGGACGGAAAGAGCGCCGATCATCCGCAAAGAATCACCACGCGCGACGGAACCCACCAGACGGTGTTCGCGGACAACGGCAGCTTCTATGTCGACACGTTTTCCGATCCGAACACGCCACCGCAGGTCAGCGTGCATCGCGCCGACGGCAGCTTCCTGGCCTGGATCGAAGAGAACCGACTGGACGAGAACCACCCGTACTGGCCCTACATGGACAGCCACGTCACTCCCGAATTCGGCCAGATCAAGGCCGACGATGGCCAGATGCTCTACTACCGTGTCTACAAGCCGCTCGATTTCGACCCGGACAAGCACTACCCGGTGTTCGACACCTTCTACGGAGGGCCGCATGTGCAGATGGTCACACGAGGCTGGGTCGATTATTTTGCCGAATACATGGCCCAGCAGGGCTTTGTGGTGTTCACCCTGGACAACCGCGGCATGGCGCGACGCGGTCGGCGTTTCTCCGACGTGATCGACCAGCAGCTTGGCGTGGCCGAGGTCGCCGACCAGGTGGCCGGCATCGACTGGCTGAAGCAGCAGCCCTGGGTCGACGGCAAGCGGATCGGCGTGTTCGGCTGGAGTTACGGTGGTTACATGACACTGATGCTGCTGGCCAAGGACTCGACCGATCTGGCTGGCGGCGTGGCGGTGGCGCCGGTCACCGACTGGCATCTGTACGACACCTTCTACACCGAACGCTACCTGGGCCGGCCGCAGGACAATGCGGCGGGCTACACGCGCAGTTCCCCGCTGGCGTGGCTGGACGGCCTGACCGCGCCGCTGACCCTGGTTCACGGCATGGCCGACGACAACGTGCTGTTCCTCAATTCAACCGAATTGATGGCGGCGCTGCAGAAGCGGGGCATCCAGTTCGGCCTGATGACCTACCCCGGCGGCAAGCATGGCCTCAACCTGCCCGGTCAGCGCAGCCACGTGTACCACCTGATCGATGATTTCTTCGAGCATACCGTCAAGGGCGACTGCGGCAGCCAGTGCCGTGTTGATCCAGCGAAGAAAGCCGCGACGAATCCTTCGACGCCTTCCCCCGACGAAGGCGGTGTCGGCATCGATTGAGTCGCGAGACATTCGTCAGATCCGCAGGTCGAAAGGCCGTGCGAACGCTGCGTGGCCCCAAACGTTGATGCAGGCGCTGATGTTGCCGGCCCTGAAACATGGGGCCGGCAGGATGCGTTTGGTGAACATCAATCCGGCGGCGGTGCCCGACTCAGGACAAATGTCCGACGTCGGGACCACTGGTTTGCAGCGCTGGCGCCGAACCGGCCACCGCCAGCAGGGCGCTTGCATAGGGGTCATGCATGCTCACGGTGGACACTTCGCTCCAGGCAAACTGCGAGACCTCGCGCAACCATTCAGCGTCGGGGCTGATCTCCTGCATGCCGAAGGTCTCCTCCTCCAGGTCGATCAGTCGACCGATGTAGCACACCTCGGATTCATCCTCGCTGTCCACATGCACGCCGATCACCGGCGCCATACGGTGGGCGGCCGCGATCACCTGCGCGACATCGTCCAGCGGAAAGTCCGGGGCCAGACGACGCTGGATTCCCTTGATCACCAGGGCTTTTTCGATGAACGGGGCATGCTGATCGGGCAGTTCCAGTTCGGTCACGTCACGGTGACGCATGGCATACAGACCGTCGTCGGTGATGCCGTCACCGATGACGTGCAGCAGAAAGAATTCGCGGCCAACGCCGGCCACGTAGCCGCAGAAGCTGCCGTGCTCCAGACCGCCTCGCCACAGACGGATCATCTGGCCCTGTTGCCGGGCCTGCTGCAGGCGAACGCGATGGCCGCGATTGTGAATGCGAAGAACGGTACCCATAGCCTTGTGATTCTATCACCGGGAAGCCCTGGACCCGCCTTGCGCAGGCGGCATGCAATCCAGAGATGCTGCGGTTTACAGGATGTAGCGGCTCAAATCCTGGTCTTCGACCAGGCTTTCCAGTGTTTTATCGACATATTCGGCGTCGATCGTATACTTTTCGCCGCTTTTATCCGTCGCTTCATAGGAGATCGTCTCCAGCAGCCGTTCCATCACGGTATGCAGGCGGCGGGCGCCGATGTTTTCGGTCCGGGCGTTGACCTGGAAGGCCACTTCAGCCAGACGATCGATGCCGGAGTCGGTGAAGACCAGTTCCACGCCTTCGGTATTGAGCAAGGCGACGTATTGCTTGGTCAGCGCATTGTTGGGCTCGCGCAGGATGCGCTTGAAGTCGTCCACCGAAAGCGCCGAGAGTTCCACCCGGATCGGCAGTCGGCCCTGCAGCTCCGGTATCAGGTCCGACGGCTTGGCCAATGAAAACGCGCCGGAGGCGATGAACAGCATGTGGTCGGTCTTGATCGGGCCATATTTGGTCGAGACCGTCGAACCTTCCACCAGCGGCAGCAGGTCGCGCTGCACGCCCTCACGACTGACGCCCGAGGCGCCGCCGGCGTAATCCGAGCGCTGAGCAACCTTGTCGATTTCGTCCAGGAACACGATGCCATTCTGTTCGGCGGACTCGACCGCTGCGGCGCGGACCTCCTCGTCGTTGACCAGCTTGCCGGCTTCCTCCTCGACCAGCAGCGGGCGGGCGTTGCCAATGGCAAGCTTGCGCTTCTGGGTCTTGCCGCCGCCCATGTTCTGGAACATCTGCTGCAGTTGCTGACTCATCTCCTCCATGCCCGGCGGCGACATGATCTCCACGCCGATGTTCATGTTCAGATCCATCTCGATCTCGCGATCATCCAGCGCGCCCTCGCGAAGCTGTTTGCGCAGCTTCTGGCGGGTGTCGGTCTCGATCGTTTTCTGTGGTGCGACGTCCTGGTTCCAGTCGCTGGCCGAATCGCTTTGCCGACGCGGCAGCAATGCATCCAGGATGCGGTCCTCGGCACGGTCCTCGGCCTGGGAGCGTACACGCCGCGTGGCCTGGTCACGGGTCAGCTTGAAGGCCTGGTCGGCGAGGTCGCGGATGATCGATTCGACGTCTTTGCCGACGTAGCCGACCTCGGTGAACTTGGTCGCCTCGACCTTCACGAACGGCGCATTGGCCAGGCTGGCAAGGCGCCGTGCAATCTCGGTCTTGCCTACGCCCGTGGGGCCGATCATGAGGATATTCTTGGGCGTGACCTCGTTGCGCATCGCAGGTTCCAGCTGCATCCGCCGCCAGCGGTTGCGCAGCGCGATGGCGACGGCGCGCTTGGCGTCGTTCTGGCCGATGATGAAGCGATCGAGTTCGTTGACGATTTCGCGGGGAGTCAGTTCGGACATGAAGGGGACCAGTGGAAGTCGGGGCCGGGGATCAAGCCAGGATCGGATTGCGGACGATGGCGTCTATGGGTTCGCAACAGCGTCCAGTTCCTCGATCGAAGTGTTGTGGTTGGTGTAGATGCAGATATCGCCGGCGATCTTGAGTGCCCTTTCGACGATGGCGCGAGCATCAAGGTCCGAGTCGACCATCAAGGCGCGGGCAGCGGCCAGGGCAAACGGGCCGCCGGAGCCGATCGCGATCAGGCTGTCTTCGGGCTCAAGCACGTCGCCGTTGCCGGAGATCAGCAGCGAGGCGTCCTTGTCGGCGACGGCCAGCATCGCCTCGAGCTTGCCCAGACGACGGTCGGTTCGCCATTCCTTGGCCAGCTCCACGGCAGCGCGGACGAGGTTGTTGCCGTGCTTGACCAGCTTGTCCTCGAACAGTTCGAACAGCGTGAAGGCATCGGCCGTGGCTCCGGCAAATCCAGCCAGGATGTCGCTGTTCTTGCCCAGGCGCCGGATCTTGCATGCATTGGCTTTCATCACCGTGTTGCCGAGGGTGACCTGGCCGTCGCCGCCGATCACGACACGGCCGTTGCGGCGCACGGAGACGATGGTGGTGGCGTGAAAGGAATCCATGACAACTCGTTTCGATCTGGTGAGTGACGAAAGATGGGTTGTCGCCGGCCGATTCCAAGGGTGGGTGGCCTAAACCGGGTGCTTCGGGTGGCGGAGTCAAAGCCTGCAGCCCGAAAACGCGGCAAACCCACACGCAGCAGTTTATGACTCCTGCTTGCGACGCGCCCGCGGATGCGCAGCGTCGTAGACCTTGGCCAGGTGCTGGAAGTCCAGGTGGGTGTAGATCTGTGTGGTGGCGATGTCGGCATGACCGAGCAATTCCTGCACCGCCCGCAGCTCGCCCGATGACTCCAGCAGATGGCTGGCACAGGAATGACGCAGCAAATGGGGATGGATACGTTGCGCGATACCGCGTTCGAGCGCCAGCTTTTGCATCCGGGCCTGAATGGTGCGCGGGCTGATGCGAGCCTGGCCACGCCCACGGAACACCGGGCTGGCTGGGTCTGCATCAAGACTCGCGGCCAGGTCCCTGAGCGCGGCGATGGCGAATCTGCCGACCGGCACGATGCGGGTCTTGTTGCCCTTGCCGCGTACCCGCACCAGACCGTTTTCCAGCTCGAGGTCGCGCCAATTGAGGCCCACCAGTTCGGCCAGGCGCAGGCCGGAGGAATAAAACAGCTCCAGCATGGCGCGGTCGCGCAGGCCGTGCGGACCTTCGATGGGCGTCTCCACCAGCCGGGTGGCCGCATCGGTGTCCAATACCTGGGGCAACTTGCGCCGCGTCTTCGGTCCGCGTACGCCGGCACTGGGGTCGTGATCGAGCAGGGCCTCGCGTATGAGCTGCCGGAACAGGCTGCGGCACGAGGACAACAGGCGCTGCAGACTGCTTGGCGACAGGCCGCCGCGGTGCTGCGAAGCCACGAAGGCACGCATGCGATCGGGCGTCAGGTCGGCAAAGCGGTTGATTTGCTGCGCATGCATCCATGCCAGCAGCTTGGCGCTGTCGCGACGGTAGGCCGACAACGTGTGTGCCGACGGCGCACGCTCCACGCGCAGTTGTTGCAACCAGGCCTCGACGCGAAGTGCCGGCGTGGTCATGAGCCTCAGTCCCCGCGAGTGAAGCGGCGAATGGAAGCGGTCACGCTTTCGGCGATCAACTTCAGGAATATCGAGCCCATGCCGGGATGAAACCGATTGCCGTCCAGGCTGCCGATGGCGAGCATGCCGTACTCGCCCAGTCGCATCAGTGCCGCCGATTGCACATTGGACGCATGCTCGCCGAACAGACGGACCAGCTTGTCCTGGGCCAGGCGACCCACCATCGGATCGACGCGGGCCAGGAATTCGGCAAAAGCCGGCAGGGCCTGGATACCACCGGATTCGACCAGCAGCCAGTCGGCTTCGGGCAGGTCGCCTCGCTCACGCAGCAACAGCACACGCACCAGGTCGGTGTCGAAATCCTCGATCAGTCCGGCGACCACACTGCGGATGCTTTCTATCAGCGAGTCCGAGCGCAGCAGCCCCATGGTCAGCGAATGGACGCGTACCATCAGCTGTTCGTTGTCCTCGGCAATCTCGATCAGTTCCGTCAGCCGGGTCTCCAGGGCGCGGTTCTTGCTGCGCAGCACGTCTACCTGATAACTGGCCAGCGATGAGGCCGGGCCATGCTCACGCGGCATGCTCAGCGACATCGCAAGCTCGGGGAAATCCTTCAGGAACAGCGGATGCTTGCGCAGGTACTCGGCGATATCCATCGCCTGCAATCCATCCTTGAGCGTCATGTCTGCCATGTCGGGCTCCGCGTGGTCATGGGTCAAGTGTGCGTGTCAGCACGATCAGGAACAAGTCATCAGGCGCATCATGCGTCCACGTGCAGGCGACCCTCGAACACGAAGCAGGCCGGTCCGGTCATCCACAAGGGCTTGCCGGGGCCGTCCCAGGAGATCATGAGATGGCCGCCCGGCAGACGCACATCGACCTCGTGATCGACCTTGCCAAGCAGCCGGAGCACGGCCATGGTTGCGCAGGCGCCGGTACCGCAGGCCTGGGTCCATCCGCTGCCGCGCTCATGCACGCGCATGTGCACATGGGTACGGTCCAACAACTTCACGAAGCTGGTGTTGCAGCCCTCGGGGAAGCGTGGATGCGTGGTGATCTGGGGGCCCAGGCGTTGCAGCGCGGATGCCTTGAGGTCCTCGACCTGGACCACAGCGTGCGGATTGCCCATCGAAACCGAGCCCAGAGTCAGTGGCGCGCCATCGATATCCAGCGGATAGCTCTCGGCCTGGTGGGGCGTATCAAAGGGGATCCGGCTCGGCTCGAAGTCCGGCTCTCCCATGTTCACGGTCACGCTTTCAGCATCGATCAGGCGCACACTCACAGGTCCCGACGGACTGCGCAGGCGCACCTCTTGGTTCAGCTTCAGCTCGCCCGCACGGTGCAGCCAGGCCGCAACGCAGCGTACGCCGTTGCCGCATTGACCCGAAACCTGGCCGTCGCTGTTCCAGATGGAGTAGCGAAACGCGCAATCGTCATCGTCCCCGGCCTTGTCGATGCCGAGCAGCTGGTCGAAGCCGATGCCGGTATGACGGTCGCCCAGGGCACGGATGCCATTGGCATCGAAGGGCATCTCGTTTTTGCGTTCGTCGATCACCACGAAATCGTTGCCCAGGCCATGCATCTTGGTGAAGTTCACAAGCATGGTCGATCAGCCTGCAGGGTCCGGCCGCGGGGTGCTTGCGGCGGTGGCCGGTGTGCTGGAGGCCGCCGCCGGCCGGGGTGCGGCTTGCGCGTTATCGGCGCGCACCAGCGGTCCCTTGTTGCCACAGCCGCTGATCAGGAACAGGAAGCAGACAAGGGGCAGAACAGTCAGCATACGGCGCATGAGGACAGATTCCTGAAGAAAGCATCGGTAGTATAGACACGCAGCATCCTGTGCTCGCCAGTGGCCATACAGGATGCTGCGAAAACCGCTCGCAAGACCGGTGGAGACTGATGACGTGAACTGGACCGAACTGTTGCAATTGCCTGCAACCGTGTTGTTGATCGCGGCGGCCGTATTGCTGCTGGTGTCGATCGGCCACGGCGTTTCCTGCCGTCGCCGCCTGCGGGATCGGCGCCGTATGGCCGCCAGCTGGCGGGCCATGCTCGCGCTGGTGTTCCTGGCGCTGGCCGCGCTGGCGGCCGGGGGCGGTCTGTCATTGCGCGGCTACCGCGTGCTGGCCGCGGAATCGCCGGTGGCCAGGATCACGGCCCATCACATGGGGCCACAACAGTGGCAATTGGTCCTGCAGCGCCCGGACGGATCGCAACGGCGCATCCGGATGTACGGCGACGACTTCCGTCTCGAAGCCATCGTGCTCAAGTGGCAGCTGCCCGCGGTGCTGGCCGGGGTCCCGCCGGTGTATCGCCTGGATCGTCTTTCGGGTCGCTACAACGATCCACAACAGGCACGGACGGCACCGCACACCGTGGTCGACTTCAACCGAGCCGGTGACATGGACTTGTTCAGCCTGCAGATGCGTTATCCACACTGGTTGCCGATGGTCGACACCATCTACGGAAGTGGTGTGTACCTGCCGCTGGTCGACGGGGGTCGTTACCAGGTGCATCTCATGGCCACCGGCGCATTGGTGGCGCGTCCGGATCCGGCGACCGCGCTGCGGCTGCAGCGGCGCGGCGGGTGACTTGGCTCAGCCACCGGCCAGCGAAAGCTCGTAGATCCAGGCTTCACTGCCGTCTTCGTAGAAATCCGGTCGCTGCCCGATGCGGACCAGACCTGCCCGGGCATAGAGGCCGATGGCGGCCGCGTTGTCCGGGCGTACCTCCAGCCGCAGCCGGGTGCAGCTGCGAGCACGCGCCTTCGCCGCCACGGCATCCAGCAACGCGCGTCCGATGCCGCGGCCACGCGCCTGTCCGGCAATGGCCAGCGAGTACAGCCGCGCGATCCGGGTGCCACGTCGAAACAGCACCAGAGCACTCCCGACAAGCAGGTCCGATTGCTTGGCCACCATCACGATCGCGGCAGTACTGTGCAGATGATGCCGGTATTGCCGCCGGCTGATCCGGTCGCTGCTGAAACTGGTCTGCTCCAGCGCGAGTAAAGCCTCGAGGTCGGCGAGGCGTGCGGTGCGAATCAAGGGAGGAGCGTTAGTTTCGGCATTCACGCGCACACTGTACTTGTGCATCCAGCAAGCGCATAGCGGCAGTCACTGAACGTTTATGCATCGGGCGGTGCGCAACCCATTTGCGCACGCTTCGGGCTGTGCCACACTTCCACTATTGCCGCGTTCTCCCGTCTTCGCCTCCGTCGCTTGCGGGACTTGGAGTCCGGGGTCGGTTTGCCTGACCGTTACAGCGAGGATGCATGAGCCGGCTGGTGATCGTTGTTGAAAACCCCTCCGACTGGGGTGCCTATTATCCGTCCACGCATGTGGTGGCGGCGCGAGACTATCTGCGCGAACCACCCGGCGGCAACGAACGAACGCACGTCATCAACCTGTGCCGCAATTACAAGTACCTGGGGACCGGTTACTACGTTTCCTTGCTGGCCGAGGCGCGCGGCCACCGCGTGATTCCGTCGGTGCGCTCCATCAATGGCCTGCGCCGCCGCGCCCTCTACGGACTGGATATCGAGGACCTGAACCAGAAGCTGGACCAGGTGCTGGCATCCAGCGCGCGGGACGTCAGCGATTTCAGCATCGAGATGTATTTCGGTCAGAGCGCGCATCCGACCCTGCAGGACCTGGCGCGCCAGGTGTTCGAACTGTTTCCCTGCCCGCTGTTGCGTATCGAATTCAAACGCGAGCGGATGTGGCAGATTGCGGCGATCCGCCCCCTGGGCCTGCATACGCTCGATGACGCGCAGGAGGATGCCTTCGCGCAGGCACTGGACCACTTCGCCAAGAAACTGTGGCGCAAACCGCGCGCGCGGAAGCGTTACCGCTACGACATCGCCATGCTGGTCAATCCGGACGAGGCCATGCCCCCGTCCAACCGCGGCGCGCTGAAGGCCTTCGTTGCAGCCGGCAAACAGCTGGACGTCGACGTCGATCCGATTGGCCTGAACGACTATTCGCGTCTGGCCGAGTACGACGGCCTTTTCATTCGCGAAACCACCGCCATCGACCATCATACCTATCGCTTTGCGCACCGCGCCGAGCAGGAAAGCATGGTGGTGATCGACGATCCGTCCTCGATCCTGCGCTGCACCAACAAGATTTTCCTGCATGACCTGCTGGTCTCGCGCAAGCTGGCTGTGCCGCGCACCGAGATCCTGATGCGCGATGATCCCGGCAGCCTGGATGCCCTGCCCGACCTGCTGGGGCTGCCGATCGTGCTCAAGATTCCCGATGGCGCATTCTCGCGCGGCGTGGTCAAGGTGGAGAGCCTGGAGGCACTGAAGCGGACCGCCACGGAACTGTTCGGCCACAGCGCGCTGTTGATCGCCCAGCAGTACCTGTACACCGAGTACGACTGGCGCATCGGCGTACTCAATCGCGAACCGCTCTACGCCTGCCAGTACTTCATGTCGCGCGGGCACTGGCAGATCTACAACCACGGCGGTACGGGGGCACCCAAGGCCGGGGGCTTTCGCACCTTCCCGGTGCGCGAGGCGCCTTCGGACGTGGTGCGCCTCGCGGTGAAGGCCGCCAATGCCATCGGCGATGGGCTGTACGGAGTCGACATGAAGCAGACCACGGAGGGCAGCGTGGTCATCGAGGTCAACGACAATCCGTCCATTGATGCCGGTGTTGAGGATGGCTACCTTGGCGAGGACCTCTACCGCCGGATCATGCAGGAGCTGGTGCGCCGCCTGGAGCGCAAGCGCCTGGGCGTGACCGGCTGAGATCGTTCAACCGCGGGCGCGTGTACGTCGCGCGGGCGCTCCGGCCAGGAGATACAGCGGCAGGCGCGGCTGCAGGGCCAGCAGCAGGGTGGCTGGCGCGCCGACCAGCCAGAACGGGGCGCTCCATCCGAGCACCATATTGGGCCAGGCCAGTGGCGTGAACAGCAGCAGGGTTCCGCACAGCATCCAGATCAGGGCGATCAGGGCCCGATGGCGGCGGGTTTCAGGGTTCGTGTCATGCATGATGATGTCCTCACTTT